>DATHEV010000343.1:0-7417 GCA_035318405.1 Iamia sp. | reverse complement strand
CGCGTGATCTCCTCCTCCATGCGCTCGATGGAGTTCGTGCCCGGGGTGTCGACGATGTCCAGGTCGCGGAGCACCTCGAGCGGATAGTGATAGAGCAGCGTGTGCTCGTTGAGCGTCTCCGGCGGGCCCGGCGCGCCGTGGCGGAGGATGGAGATGGAGCGCGTCGTCGGAAGGTCGCCCATGGCGAAGACCTCGTCGCCGAGGAGGGCGTTGATGAGCTCGCCCCGGTCATCGGCGGCCGCCTGCCGGTCGACCGCGGCCGCGCTCCGGTCCTTGGCCGCCAGTCGGGCGACCTCCTTGGCGTCGTAGGCCGCCGGGTCGGCGGCCAGCACGTCGTCGACCATCCGAGCCCGGGCGTCGCGCGCCGTCGCCTCTCGGTCGCGGCGGTGCGCACGACCGGCGACGCCCACGGCCATCCAGTGGTGGGTGGTGTCTCGATCGTCGTCCACGGTCAGGGCTCCTCTCGTGCGGGATGCGCAGTGGATCCGTCGGCGCTCAGCGCCGGCGGCGGGTGGGGCGATCGCCCACCTGCTGTTCCAGCTCCATGATCCGGGTGATGCTGGTGGCGGCGTGGCCGTCGTCCTGGAGCTCCTGGGCCCGGCTCAGCCGCTCCAGGTCGTTGCGGGAGTAGCGCCGCTGGTTGCCCGAGGGGCGCTGGCCGTCGACGTCGAGGGCCTCGCCCAGCCGCCGCAGCGCCTGGGTGCCGACGCCCAGCAGGTCGGCCGCCACGGCCACGGTGTAGAGCGGCTCGTCGGGGTCGTCGAGCCGGGCGCGCCAGGACCGAGACGCGGTGACGTCCGGTCCTGGCGTCGCCCGGCGGGCGGTCACGCGCTCGGCCCGGCGAGGGCCTTCGCCCCTCGGTCGCCCAGGGCGTGGCGCACGTCGATGCGGCGCGTCCGGGCCGTCTCGCGGAGCGGCATGCGGATGCTCAGGACGCCGTCGAGGTACTCGGCGTCGACCGCCTCCACGTCGAGGGCGTCGCCCAGCACGATGCGCCGGCCCAACGTGGCGTCGGGGCGTTCGCGCACGAGGAAGTGGGCGCCCTCGGGGGCGGTCGAGCGGCGGGTGGCCTGGATCCGCAGCTCGCCCCGCTCGACCTGGACGTCGATGGAGTCGGGGTCGACGCCCGGCAGGTCGAGGTCGACGGTCACCACGTCGCCGTGGCGGTAGGCGTCCATCGCGGTGGTGGCGCCGGTGGGGTCGAACATCCGGGCGACGGCCTGGAGGTCACGGAACGGATCGGTGCGCAGCAGCATGGCGGATACCTCCCAACATGATCGGTTGTCTGCTGACATCGGAGAACATACCTATCAGAATCGAGGCAAGCAACCCCTCAAGGGAGATCGCCGCGGGTTTGCTCGGCGGGTCGGGGGAGAGGGGCGGGGCCATGGCTCCTCCCGGCATGCGCGAGGTCACGACCGAGCTCCCCGTCAGCACCGACAAGGCGTGGTCCGTCCTGGCCGATCCCACGACCTACCCCCGCTGGCTGGTGGGGGCGGTGGAGATCCTCTCGGTCGACGACGACTGGCCCGAGCCGGGCACGAAGTTCCACCATCGCGTCGGGCTGGGCGGGCCGATCACGACCCAGGACAGCACCTCCGTCCAGGAGGTCGACCCGCCCCGGCTGCTGATCCTGGAGGCGCGGGCCCGCCCGTTCGGCCGGGCCCACGTCGAGATCGAGATCCGCCCCCGGGGCGACGGCTGCGAGGTGGCCATGCGGGAGGGGATGATGGCGCCGCTCACCCGGCTGACCCCGCTGGCGCAGCCCCTCATCACCGCCCGCAACAAGGAGTCGCTGCGCCGCGTGAGCGAGCTGCCCGAGCTGGGCGGCGCCGGCTCCGAGTGATCGCGGCGGGCCGGCGACTCGTAGCCTGAGGTCCACGTGACCACCGTCGACGCTGTCGTGATCGGGGCGGGGCCCAACGGCCTGGCCGGAGCCAACCTGCTGGCCGACCGGGGGTGGGACGTCCTCCTGCTCGAGGCCAACGACGACCCGGGCGGCGCCGTCCGCACCGGCGAGGTCACCGCCCCCGGCTTCCGCAACGACCTCTACTCGGCCTTCTACCCGCTCGCCGCCGTCTCGCCGGTCATCTCCGGCCTCCACCTGGAGGACCACGGCCTGCGGTGGGTGCACGCCCCCCACGTCCTGGCCCACGTCCGGCCCGACGGGCCCGCCGCCGTCCTCGACCGCGACCCGGACGTCACCGCCGCCTCGCTCGACCGGGACGCGCCCGGCGACGGCGACGCCTACCTCCGTCTCCACGCGTGGTGGGAGCGGGTGAGCGGCCCGCTGGTCCACGGCCTGCTGACCCCGTTCCCGCCGGTGGTGGGCGGCGCCCGGCTGGCCGCCGCGACTCTCGGGCGCGATGCCCGGGCGACGGCCCGGCTGGCGCTGATGCCGCTGCACCGGATGGTCGAGGAGCACTTCCGCGGCGAGTCCGCCCGGCTCCTCTACGCCGGCAGCGCCCTCCACGCCGACCTCACCCCCGACAGCGCCGCCAGCGCCCTGTTCGGCTGGCTGATGGTCGGGCTCGGCCAGCAGGTCGGCTTCCCGGTGCCCGAGGGCGGGGCCGACCAGCTCATCGCGGCCATGGCCCGGCGGCTGGAGGCGGCCGGCGGCCAGCTCCGCACCGGCGCCCGGGTCGAGCGGGTGCTCGTCGCCGACGGACGGGCGTCCGGCGTCGTCGTGGCCGGGGGCGAGGAGGTGCGCGTCCGCCGGGCGGTGCTGGCCGACACCCACGTGCTCGACCTGTACCGGCACCTCGTGGGCGAGCGGCACCTCCCGCCGGCCGTCGTCGAGGCCATGGACCGCTTCCAGCCCGGCTCGGGGACGATCAAGGTCGACTGGGCCCTGTCCGGCCCGATCCCGTGGGCCGACGAGGCTGCCCGCCGGGCCGGCACCGTGCACGTCGGCGACTCGCTCGACGAGCTGACGGTGACGAGCACCGACCTCGACCGCAACCGGATCCCGGCCGACCCCTTCCTCCTCATCGGGCAGATGACGACCACCGACCCGACCCGCTCGCCGCCGGGCACCGAGTCGGCCTGGGCGTACACCCACGTGCCCCAGGAGACGAGGGCCGACTCCGGTCCCGACGGCCTCACCGGGCGCTGGGATGCCGACGAGCTGGCCACCTTCGCCGCCCGCATGGAGGCCCGGATCGAGCGGCTGGCCCCCGGGTTCGGCGCGCTGGTGCTGGCCCGCGCCGTCGCCGGTCCCCACGAGCTCGAGGCCTCGAACGCCAACCTGCACGGCGGCGACATCGGCGGCGGCACGGCCCAGCTGCACCAGCAGCTCCTGTTCCGGCCGCTGGGCGCGGCCGGCAAGGGCCGGGCCGAGACGCCCATCCGGGGCCTCTACCTGGCCTCGTCCTCGGCTCACCCGGGCGGGGGCGTCCACGGCGCCTGCGGGGCCAACGCCGCCCGCGCCGCCGTGGCCCACGACCGCCTCGCCCGCGTCAAGGCCACCCTCCGCGACCACCTGCCGCTCTGACCCGCCCCGAACTTTGGACGGACTCCGCCGCATGTGGCGTGGTTCGGTCCAAAGCTGGAGGCGGGCGATCGAGCTTTGGACGGACTCCGCCGCATGTGGCGTGGTTCGGTCCAAAGTTGGAGGGGGCGGGGGTCAGGCGAGGGCGGCGAGGTAGGTGGCGAAGCCGCCGTCGACGCGGCTGGACAGCCGGGCGCTGGTGGTGACGGCGAGATCGTCGACGCCGATGGTGCGGGCGCCAGCACGGGCCAGGCGGTCCCACAGCTCGCGGTCCTCGCCGCACCCGGCGGGCCCGCACCCGCCGACGGCCTGCCACCACGAGGCCCGGACGCCGAGGTTGGCGCCGTGGACGTGGCCGTGGCCCGTCCCGGTGCCGCCGGGCGCGAGCGACGCGACGTAGCGGCCGGGCAGCTCGGGGTCCGAGCCCGACCAGTCGATGCCGACCAGGCCGGTCACGGCGTCGTAGCCCCGGCCCGCCCATCGGAGCTGGGTGGCCAGCCACGTCGGCGAGACGGTGGTGTCGGCGTCGGTGGTCGCCAACCAGACCTCGTCGGCCGGGACGCCGGTGGCGGCCAGGGCGGTGTCGAGGGCGAGGCTCCGGGCCCGGCCGACGCCGCGGTGGGGCGTGGCCACCACCGTCCCGGCGGGGCCCAGCGCGGCGGCCCGCGCCGCGGTGGCGTCCGTGCAGCCGTCGGCCACCACCGCCACCACGACGGGGACGGACACGTGCCGGGCGGCGACGGCGACGGCGGCCAGGCAGGCCCCGATGGTCGCCTCCTCGTCGCGCGCCGGGACGCCGATGCCCACGGCGCGGATAGGCGGCGCCGTCATCGGCGCAGGACGTCGAGGACGAAGCCGTCCTCGACGAGGTGGCTGAGACCGGTCCACCCCGGTCGCCGGCGCAGGCGCTCGTGCACCTCGTCGCCCGTCCAGGTGTGCTCGGGCACCGGTGGGCGGTAGTGGACGGCCAGCAGGTCGCCGCCGGGCGCGAGCGAGGCCTCGACCCGGTCGAGGACGTCGGCCAGCTCGCCGGACGAGAGGTAGTAGAGGACCTCGGAGAGGACGATCAGGTCGAAGGACCCCTCCGGCCAGTCGTCCGGGATGCGGCCCCGCGCCACGGTCACCTCGGGGAGGGCGGCGCAGCGCTGCCGGGTGGCGGACACCCCTCGCTCGTGGCGCTCCATGGCGAGGTGGGCGTCGGACCGGACCGCGAGGAGGGTCGTCAGCACGCCGATGCCGCAGCCCGGCTCGAAGCTGCGGCCGTAGTGCAGGCGGGGGAGGGTGGCGACGGTCAGGCGGTACTTGCGCATCTCCGACCACCGGCGGGCGTGGGCCCACGGGTCGTCGCTGGCGCCCCAGCAGCGCTCGAAGTAGGCGTCGGGCGTGGCCGTGCGCACGTCAGCCGGCCCGGACCAGCTCGGGCCCGTCGAGCAGGGCGGCCAGCTCGTGGGGGTGGACGACGGGCCCGTCCTCCTCGGCCGGGCCGAGGGGGCGCACCTGGGTGCGGAAGCAGGCCGCGGCGGCCCGCTTGGCCGTGTCGGAGGCGGCATCGGGGACGAGGTGGCGGGCCCCGATGGCGGCGGCGATCGGCCGCCGGACCTTGGCCCAGATGGCGACCTCCCACAGCGACGCGCCGCGGTGGTCGGCGGCGATGGCGGCGGCGTGGCCGACGGCGTCGTGGTCGGGGTGACCGTCGACGCGCCACGGGGCGACCACGGTGGTGCGGACGTCGACGAGGCCGCCGATCGCCTCGGTCAGGGCGGCCCGATGGGCGGTGACGGCGCCGTCGGGGAGGCCCAGGCGGACGAGCGCCGGCGCCACCCCGAGGGCGGAGAGGGCGGCGTCGCGCTCCTCGGCCCGCACCCGCCGCAACGCGGCGGGCGAGATCACGGCGGAGCGGGCGTGCGACGCCTCGCCGTCGGTCACGGCCACCACCGTGGTGGGGACGCCCTCGCCGTGGAGCCAGCGCAGGAGGGCGCCGGCGCCGAGCACCTCGTCGTCGGGATGCGGGGCGAGGACGACGACCCGGTCCCGCACCGTCGGGGGACCGTCGACCCACGTCGGGGTGGCGGTGGCGAGCGTGGTCACGGGCGGCCCGGGCCCTCGATCACGGCCCGCCCGAGGGCGACGGCGCTGCGGAACGGGTGGAGCTGGCTGAGGTAGACGGTCAGGTCGGCGACCCGGGCGGCGTGCGCCGGCTGGTGGCAGAGGGCCGAAGCGCCGAGTGCCCGGGTGGTGACGTCGAGGGCGTGGCGGGCGGCGCGCTCGACGGTGAGCCGGACCGACAGTGCCAGCCGGTCGGCCCGGGGCCGGTCGCCCGGATGGGCGTCGATCTCGGTCGCGGCGGCGGCGAGGGTGGCCCACGCCGCCTCCAGCCCGGCGGCGGCCTCACCGAGGGCGGCGAGGACGTCGTCGGGGGCACCGGGACGGGCGCCGGCCCGGCGCAGGGCATCGACCACGCCGTCCGCCCCGCCCCACCACACGGCGGCCACCCCACCGCCGCCGTGGCCGAAGCCGGGGCGGTCGACGTAGGCGCCGGGCCCGCCGACGGCATCGTCGGCGTCGACCCGCACCCCGTCGAAGACGAGCGTGTCGCTGCGGGTGGCCTCCATCCCCATCGGGGCCCAGGAGCCGGGCACGATCTCCAGCCCGCCGGGGCCGACGACGAAGAGCCGGGGCCCGTCGGGAGCGGTGGCCGTGACGAGGGCCCGGTCGATGGCGAGCGAGCCCGAGCACCAGCCCTTCTCGCCGCGGAGCACCCAGCCGTCGCCGTCGGGCTCGGCCCGGAGGAGATCGGGCTGGGCGGCCCACACGCCGAGCAGGCCGGCGGGCACGTCGTGGCCCAGCTCGTGGAGGATGGCCCCGGCGTCGGCGTGGCCCTCGGCCAGCCGGGCGACGGACAGGTCCTCCCGGCCGAGGACGGCCAGCGCTCGCCACCGCTCGAGGGTGGCGCCCCCGCCCGGCAGCGGTAGCTGGTCGAGCTCGCCCACGGCAGCCCGGACCTTCTCGATGGCGTGCACGCGGCGTGCTCCTGCGGGGTCGGCGGACGGCGGCGCGGGGCCTCTCCCCCCGCTCCCGACCCGTCAAGCAGGGCTCATGCGATCGGGTGATCGTGACAGGGGCTGTCCGACTTTCCCTCGCTCCGCGTGGTCAACCACTAAGAGTGGGGCTACCGACGCCGAAAGAGGTTGGGCCAGACGACCCATTGCATTCCCCGGAAGCGGACCCATGCGGCCCACCACCCCCCCAACCAAGCAGGTGTTCCGCCGCCGCCGAGCGGTGGCCGCCGCCGTCGCCCTGTCGCTCCTGACCGGGACGGCCGCCGCCGTCGTCACCACCCTGCCGGGTGGGGCGCAGCAGCCCGCCCCCACGACGCCGCTCGCCGAGCCGGTCGCCGACCAGATCGCCGCCGTGCAGGCCGACAAGGCCTCCCGCACCCCGGACGAGGCCAAGGTCGACTCCAACCTCCTCTACGCCGCCGCCGAGGAGGCCGGCCTCCCCGCCGTCGAGGGCGCCCCCGGCCTGACCTCCAGCGCCGAGGTCGACGCCGCCGGCCGGACCGAGGTCGACATCGCCGGCACGGTCGACGCCGCCCTGCTGGACCGGATCGTCGATCTGGGCGGCCGCGTGGTCGAGAGCACACCCGAGCAGGACGCGGTCCGGGCCATCGTGCCCGTCGACGCCCTGGTCGAGCTGGCCGAGGACGACGACGTGCGGGCCATCGCCCCCGCCGCCGAGGCCCGGACCAACCACGCCGAGGCCCCCAGCGGCCCGGCCGCCACCTCCGCCACCCCCACCGGGACGACCGGCCAGGGCTCGGTCGCCAACGAGGCCGTCGTGACCCACGCCGTCGACGAGGTGCGGGCCCAGTTCGGGATCGACGGCGTCGGCGTGAAGGCGTGCGTCCTCTCCGACGGCGTCGACACC
>DATHEV010000342.1:0-2607 GCA_035318405.1 Iamia sp. | reverse complement strand
AAGCCGGCGTCGGTCAGCACGCGGGGGAGGACCCGCAGGCTGGCGAACAGCAGGTTGTCGACCAGGGGCCCGATCCCGGCCGGGAGCTTCCGCGCGAACCCCGGGATGGGGATGATCGTGGGCCGGCCCAGCACGGCGCCGAGCGTGCGGACGAACTCGACGTTCCGCACCGGGTCGGGCGCGGTGAGGTTGACCGGGCCCTGCACGTCGGCCTCCAACAGGAACCGCATGGCCCGGACGTGGTCGTCGATGCCGATCCACGGCAGCCACTGGCGGCCCTTGCCGGCCCGGCCGCCGAGGCCGAGCTTGAAGGGCAGGAGCTGCTTGCCCAGCGCCCCGCCCTCGGTCGCGAGCACGACGCCGGTGCGCAGGTGCGCCACCCGGATGCCGGCCGCCTCGGCCGCCGCCGTCTCCCTCTCCCACGCCGTGCACACCTCGGGCAGGAAGCCCTCGCCCGGGGGGCTGGTCTCGACGAGCTCCTCGTCGCCGCGGTCGCCGTAGTAGCCGATGGCCGAGCCCGACAGCAGCACCGACGGCCGGGCGTCGAGCCCGGCGAGGGTGCGGCTCAGCAGGCTGGTGCCCTGGGTCCGGCTCTCGATGACCTTGCGCTTGTGCGCCTCGGAGAAGCGGCCCGAGGCGATGCCCTCGCCGGCCAGGTGGACCACGCCGTCGAGGTCCTCGAGGCCGGCGGCGTCGACCGTGCCGGCATCGATGTCCCACACCACCCGGCCCGCCCCGCCGCCCGACCGGACGACACGCACGACCTCGTGACCGTCGCCCTCGAGGGAGGCGCACAGCGCGCTCCCGATCAACCCACTGGACCCGGTCACGGCGATGCGCATGGCCCTCCCTACCCGCCACCCGCCCGGAGAACAAGCGGTACCGTCCGCTCACCCCCGCACCGTCCCCCAGGAGGACCCACCGTGCTCAAGGAGTTCAAGGACTTCATCATGAAGGGCAACCTCCTGGAGGTGGCCGTCGGGCTGATCCTGGCCCTCGCCTTCAAGTCGGTCGTCGACAGCCTGGTCGCCGACGTCATCAACCAGATCGTCGCCGGCGTCCTCAGCGCGCCCGACTTCAGCAGCCTCACGATCGACCTCAGCTCGGACGACCCGAACGGGGCGGCCATCTTCTACGGCCGCTTCATCAACACCGTGATCTCGTTCGTGATCGTCGGCTTCATCCTCTTCCTGATCGTGAAGGCCTACAACCGCATGGTCGAGCTGGCCCGCCGGAAGGGCGAGACCGAGGAGACCCCCGAGGACGCCGCCGACGTGATCCTGCTGCGGGAGATCCGCGACCTGCTGGCGCAGGGCGGCGGTGCACCCGCCGACCCCCTCACCAAGCCCTGACGAGGTCGGTCAGACCTCGGCGTCGATGGCGGCCGGCGCCGGGGTGGCGACCGGCGGCGGGTGGAGCAGGGCGGCCAGCTGCTCGGTGATCTCGGCCGGCGGGACACGGAGACGGAGCCCGACGAGCCCGGCGGGGTCGAGCGGCGGCACCGGCACCTCGGTGATCAGCGGGTGCTGGGTCCGCACGCCGACCTCGTCGTCGGCGAAGAGCTGCTCGTGGAGCTTCTCGCCGGGGCGGAGGCCGGTGTAGACGACCTCGATCGGGCGCTCGCCGGTGGTGGCCAGGCGCCGGGCGACGTCGTCGATCTTCACCGGCTCGCCCATGTCGAGGACGAGGGCATGGCCGTCGAGGTCGAGGGCGCCGGCCTGGATGACGAGGCGCACGGCCTCCTCGATGGTCATGAAGAACCGGGTGACCTCGGGGTGGGTCACGGTGATGGGGCCGCCGCTGGCGACCTGGCTGCGGAAGGTGGTGAGCACCGAGCCCCGGCTGCCGAGCACGTTGCCGAAGCGGACGCTGAGGAAGGTGCCGGCGTGGTCGCGGGACCAGTGCGACGTGATGCGCTCGGCGATGCGCTTGGTGCGCCCGAGCGTGCTGGTGGGGTCGGCGGCCTTGTCGGTCGAGATGTTGACGAAGCGGCCGACACCGTGGTCGGTGGCGGCCCGCAGCACGTTGAGCGTGCCGGTGCAGTTGGACTTGACCGCCTCGCTGGGGTGCATCTCCAGCAGGGGCAGGTGCTTGAGGGCGGCGGCGTGGAACACCACGGCGGGTCGGTGCTCGGCGAACACCTCGTCGAGGCGGTCGGCGTCGCGGATGTCGCACACCACCAGGTTGCGGTGGTCGAGGGTGGCCCGCCCCGTGATCGACAGCTCGACGCCGTGCAGGGCCGACTCGTCACGGTCGAGCATCACGAGGTTGGCGGGGGCGAACCGGGTGACCTGGCGGCACAGCTCCGAGCCGATCGACCCGCCGGCGCCGGTGACGAGCACGGTGCGCCCGGTGAGGTAGTCGGCGATGGCGTCGATGTCGATGTCGGTCTCGCCCCGACCCAGCAGGTCCTCCTCGGCCAGCGGCCGGATGTCGCCGAGGGCCACGTCGTCGCCGAAGAGGTCGTCGATCGACGGCAGCACCAGCACCTGGAGCCCGGCGTCGGCGGCCTGCGTGCTCAGCTGGCGGAGCGCCCGGGTGTCGGCGCTGGGGACGGCGATGAGGACGGTGGTGGCGCCGGTGCGCCGGGCGGTGGCGGCCAGGTCG
>DATHEV010000341.1:0-6599 GCA_035318405.1 Iamia sp. | reverse complement strand
GAGCGACATCCACCGCGGGCTGGCCCAGCTGGCCGAGGAGGTGACCCCGTGACCGATCACGACGACCTCGACGGCGCGGTCGCTCGCCATCTGACCCGGACCCTGAAGGAGGTGGCGGCGACGACGCCCATCTCCGACCGGAGGGACGCCATCGCGTCCCGGCTGCCGCCGGCCGGTGCGGAGCCGGTCGCC
Organism: Iamia sp.; assembly: GCA_035318405.1. Lineage (GTDB taxonomy): Bacteria > Actinomycetota > Acidimicrobiia > Acidimicrobiales > Iamiaceae > Iamia. Next base: position 6,407 of record DATHEV010000341.1, on the reverse strand, counting down.
GCCGAGACCCCGTCGGGCCGCGCAGAGCATCGTGCCGCCGGACACCGGCGGATCATCACGGCGCTGGCCGTGGCCGCCGTGGTCCTGGTGGTCGTCGCCCTCGCCGCCGTCGCCATCCGGCGGGGTGACGACGGCGCCGTGGACCTCCGACCAGTCGAGGATCCCGCCCCCGACACCGGCTGGTACCTCCCCGGCGACGGCTGGACCGTCACCATCGCGACCGCCGAACGCCGCGCCGAGCGCTGCCCGTGCACGACCGCCCTCATCAGCGAGACGGGCGACGACCCCGCCGCCCTCACCGTGATGGAGCTGGCGGGGGCCACCGACGTCGACTTCGCCGGCAGCGAGGCCATCGACGTCGGCGGGCGCCGCGGCACCCTCCGGCCGCCCGCCGTCGAGGAGGTGGTCATGCCGGCGCTCGAGCCCGACGAGACGGAGGACTACGCCGTCGAGGTCGGCGACCGCCGCCTCTTCGCCGTCAGCCGCCACGTCGACCAAGAGGTGGTCATCGCCATCCTCGACGCCTGGGCCGACCGCACCGATGCCGGTGAGCCGGTCCGCCGCGAGGACCTCCCCCTCCCCGAGGGGATGGAGGCCACCGTCCCGCAGACGAAGACGTGGGCGTTCGACCACGACGTCCTCGTCGGAGCGACGAACGACGCCACCGGTGACACCATCTCCTACAAGCTCGCCCCGACCGGGAGCTACTTCACCCAGGAGGCGGTGCTCGACAGCGATCGCACCACCTTCGCCGGCGATGTGTTCACCGTCGAGTCCGACGGCACCGGCCCCAGCCAGCTGTTCTTCATCACCCACATGGGCGGGCCGGTGGACATCTCCGCCGGTTTCGGCTTCCTGGGCGAGCCAGTACCGGACCCCGAGACCGTCACCGCCCTCGCCGAGTCCCTCCACGAGGTGAGCACCGCCGACTGGCGAGCGGCCCTCGAGCCGGTCGATCCGGCCGTCGATGCCGTCCTCCTCTCCGCCCCGACCCTCTTCGACCCACCCCTCACCGGCTGAGTCAGGCGGCGGCCAGAGGCCTCAGGACCCGTCTCCGTTCGGGCCGTACAGGCGGGCGACATCGGGTGAGTCGAGCCACTTCGAGTAGGTGGGTGACTGCGGCCAGCCGTCGGGAGAGTCCTGCCACTCCTCCTGGCGGCCCCACGGCAGGATGTCGACCAGGGCGAAGGTGTAGCTGAGCTGCTCGGTCCCGCGGCCGTCGGTGTGCCAGGTGCGGTACACCGTGTCGCCCTCGCGGAGGAAGACGTTCACGGCGAAGCCCGCCCGCGGCGGCGCGCCCACATCGGCGCCGAACGGGCTCTCCGACGACGAGTACCACTCCATCGTGTTGCCGACCTTCTCCCGGTAGGCGAGCGCTTCGTCGATGGGCCCGTTGGTGACGATGACGAAGCGGGCGTCGTAGTTGTCGAGGCCGCCCAACCGGACCCACTGCGTCGTCAGGCTGGTGCAGCCGCCGCACTGCCACTCCTCGCCGTCGGACCACATGTGGTTGTAGACGATGAGCTGCGAGCGCCCGTCGAACACGTCGACCAGCCGGATCGGGCCATCCGGACCGATCAGCGTGTAGTCCGGGAGCTCGACCATCGGCAGCCGGCGGCGTTGGGCGGCGATGGCGTCGAGCTCCCGGGTGGCGGCCTTCTCCCGCACGCGGAGGTCGTCGAGCGCGGCCTGCCAGGTCGGCCGATCGACGACGGGGGGCAGGGCGTCGGCGGTCTGTTCGGTCACGGTTCCTCCCGGACTCGGATGGGGTTCGTGGAGCATCGACCCGAGATGCCCGCGAAATTCATCGCCCATCGGGTGGCATTCCCGCGGCCGTCCCCCGCGCTCGAGCCGCCGGCCGGGCCGTGAGACGGCTCCGTCAGCGGCGTCGGCCGGCAACGCCGGGTCGAGCGGAGGCGGCGGCGCGCTGGCGAGCGAGGTGGATCGGGAGGTCATAGGCCGAAAAGGGCTGGTTGATGGCGCCAGGGCCATCGCTCGCCGGTACGGCCCGGCGTTGCCGGCGCCGCGTCGCCGGTTGCCCATCGAGATCGATCCAACGGCTCCGCTCGGCGTCCCAGGTGAGCACGACCGGCGAGATGTCGCCCCAGATCATGATCGTCCACTCGTCGCCATGGTCGTCCCAGAAGGCGAGCCGCTTGCGGCTGCTCGTGCGAACGATCGACACCGTGTCCCGCGGTGAGGTCGGAATCGGACCGTGGCTGCCGTACCAGTGGTGGGGGTGAAGCGGCGTTCGGAGCTCCTTCTGCGGATCGGGAACGGGGGTCGCGCCGAGGCGAGCCGCGGTACCGTCGAGGACGGACCGGATGGACACGTCGCCGACCCAGATCGGACGCATCCACCATTCGACGTCGGCGTAGTCCGCCAGGTACTGGCGTCGACGGTCGTCATCCTTCGGCCAGCAGCGAACAACCACCCACAGCGCCGCGTACGGGAACACGGAGTAGGCCAGCACGACCGCCCACAGGACCTTCCCGGTGAGCAGCCCGGCCAGCTGCTCGAACCCGTTCACGTCGCCCCCCAGGCGAGCCCGTCGGGGACCCTGGCGTCTTCGAGGGCACATGCGGCGATGCCGCCGAGCTCTCGGCGGCCGAGGTCGGTGAGGGTGTAGTACCGGCGGGGACGCTTCGCCCCGGTCTCGTCCGGAAGCTCCCAGGAGTCGTCGAGCCAGCGATCCTCGAGCATCCGGTCGAGCATCGGGTAGAGGACGCCGGAGCGGATCTTGGCGGCCTTCGACAGCGGGTAGCCGTAGAAGCGGCCGTGCGGGTCGGACATGACGATGAGCGCAACCCGCATCAGCTGGACGGTCACTCGACGCTCCACCCCTCTTATCCTACATATGATGGGGAGAGGGCGCTCGACGACCCTGATGAAGGTGAAGACCCCGAGCAAGCACAGCGTGGGCAGGACGATGAGCGCGAAGACCTCGATCGTCGACCCCGAACGGGGACGCGGCCCGAGGAAGCCCAGGGCGACCAGGGTGCTCGAGACTGACAGGATGAAAAGCGAGCCGGCCGTCAGCCGGTGATGTGGGTGGCGTACTCGGCGCTGGTGAGCAGCTCGGTGAGCAGGGCCGCGTCTGGGGTGCCGGCCTTCTGCCGGGTGACCCAGTTGCTGGCCTCGGCCGTGGTCGGCGCTCGGCCCATCAGGGAGATGTAGGCGACCGCGACATCGGTGTTCTGGGCCTGCTTCGTCTTGTACTCGACCGACTCGGAGAACCCCACCACCACCTGCGCCCTCGTCTTTCGCCCACGATCCAGCGTCCCGGTCCAGTAGTCGACACCCGCAGCGTCAGCCGGCCGCAGCAGCACATCGGTGTAGATCTGCGTCACGAACGCCCGGTTCGACATCGACCCGTACTTCGTCTTGAACTCGATGCTGCTCGTGAAGCCCGTCGCGATCTGGGTCAGCGACCACGTCCTCGCCGGGGCCACGTTGCGCTTCCGGGCGATCCAGAACTCGAGGCCGCCGGCATCGGGCGCCCGCCCGAGGAACGCTCGGTAGAGTCGCACCACCGGATCCACGTTCGCCAGGTTCTCGCTCCCCCGGCGCAGCGCGTGGTCGAGGTCACCCTTGGCCTTGGTGCCCGCCGTCAGCTGCGCAACCCACGAGCTCAGCGACGCCGAGCTCGGCGCCCTGGCGGTCAGGTCCACGTACTGCCGGGTTACGAACGCCGACCACGACGCGAAGGGGGCGTACGGTGCGATGGCCGCCGTCGGGGTGACCGCGCCGGACGCCCCAGACCGGGTGCCCGTCCCGAGCGCGTTCACCGCGGCCACCTTGAACGTGTACGCCGTCCCGTTCGTCAGACCGGTCACCACCTTGGAGGTCCCGGTCCCCGCCGACGAGACCGGCGTCTGCGCCGTCGCCCCGACGTACGGCGTCACGACGTAGCCCGTGATCGCCGACCCACCGTTCGACCCTGGCGCGGTCCACGACACCGACGCCTGAGCGTTCCCTGCGGTGGCGGAGGCCCCCGTGGGCGCCGCCGGCACCGTCGCCCCCGCCGTCGGGGTCACGGCCCCGGACGCATCGCTCGAGTCGCTGTGGTCCACCCCGTTGAACGCCCGGACGCGGAAGGTGTGCGCGGTGCCGTTCGTCAGCCCCGTGACCACCTTCGAGGTCCCGGTCCCCGCCGACGTCACCGGCGGCTGCTCCACCCCGTCGATGTACGGGGTCACCTCGTAGCTGGAGATCGCCGACCCGCCGTTGGCCGCCGGAGCGGTCCACGACACGGTGGCCCGGCCGTTGCCGGCGACCGCGGTGATGGCGGTGGGGACGGCCGGCTTCGTGGCCGCGCCGGTCGCGGTGATCGCGTTCGAGGCGACGGACTGCCCGCCGGTGCCCGCCAGGCTCCGGCTCCGGACCTTGAAGGTGTAGCTGGCCCCGTTGACGAGCGGGCCCATGTACTGGGTCCGCCCGTTGCCGAAGTCCTCCGAAGGCTGCGCCACGCCGTTCACGTAGGGCGTGATGGTGTAGCCGGTGATCACGCCGCCACCGTCGTAGCCGGGCTCGGGCCACGTCACCTCGGCGAAGGGGGCGTTGATCGTCGCGCTCACCGTGGCCGGCGGGGCCGGGGCCTCGCCCACGTAGGCGGTGCTCGAGTAGGAGTGCGCCGGCACGGCCTGGCCCCCGGCGGTCCTGATGCCCGCCACCGTGATGTCGAACCTCACGTCCCTGGCGGTCGTCAGGAAGCCGCTGGGAAGGGCCACATCCCAGGTGAGGGTGTTGTCGCCGTAGCCGAACACCTGCGAGTGCTTGGTGACCGCGAGGGAGGTGGCGCCGACCTTCACGCTGATGGTCGCCGCCGAGTAGTCCGCGTCGGGGAGGAGGTTGTTCGCCAGGGAGAACCGCGACGGGAAGAGGGTCTTGGGCACGAAGCCCTCGCTCGGCCAGGAGACCCAGTCGACACCGGCGGGCCGCGTGCCGACCGCCCCGTAGATCAACGAGTTCCTGTGGCTGGTGGAGCCGGTCCCGAACGTGGTGAAGCGGGGGGAGAGGACCTGCCGACGATGGCCGGCGAACTCGTTGGTGTCGCCGGCATCTTGCACGTAGTCGTCGATGGCCCTGGCGGCGGCGTACCGGGAGAGGTTGCCGCGGGCCGCACCGTCGGCCCCCTCCGCCGTGTAGCAGGGCCAGTCCGGGCCCGGGGTGTGGCTCGGGAGGACAGTGGCCTCCATCATCAGGGCGGCGGCGAGGGCCTTGCTGTGGAGCGCCGGGTCCATCGTGATCGGGGCGAGCCCGTTCATCGCCCGGTAGAAGTTCACCGCCGCGGCGGTGGCATCGATCGACGCCGGTGACTCCACGCCCTTCGTGCAGGTCGCGGTGCTCCCGGTCCAGCCCGTGGGGACAGCCCGAGCGGCCCCGAGCGATGTGCGGTAGGCGGCGGTGACCGACGCCTTGCTCGCCGGGTCGACCGTCGGCGCCAGGACGGGGCTCGCACCGGCCGCCGGCGCCACGGCGACCCCGGCGGCCAGGACCCCCGCGGCGGCGGACACCACCACGGCCGCGGCCATCACCAGCGCTTGCACTCGTCGCGTCATCAGCATCGTCGCCCGATCCGGTAGGTAAGATTGTAGGTATAGATATATCCCATAGCCAGGGCTGTCAAGGAGAAGTCATGCTACGCTCGGCGGATGGCATCCTCCCCCGCTGCCCCCGCTGCCCCCGACGCGACGCCGCCAGATCGACAGGACCGGCGCTCCCGCCGGCGCCAGGAGACCATCGAAGAGATCCTCGACCTCGCCGTCGAGGTGATGACCGAGGCCGGCGTCAACGGACTGAGCCTGAGCGAGGTGGCCCGCCGCCTCGGCGTCCAGCCGCCCTCCCTCTACAAGTACTTCCCCTCGCTGATGGCCGTCTACGACGCCATCTTCGAGCGGGGCATGGCCGAGATGCTCGCCGTGATGCACGAGGCGATGGACGCCCAGCCGCCCGGGCTGCGGTCCTTGGTCGCCGGGCTCGACGCCAACGGTCGCTGGTGCCTCGAGCACCCGGTCGTGGCCCAGCTCCTGTTCTGGCGACCCGTCCCGAGCTTCGAACCATCCCCCCAGGCGTTCGCCTTCTCCGGCGAGATGGTCGATGTCCAACGAGCGGCGCTGGCCGACGCCGTGGCGGCCGGCGAGCTCGGGCCGGGCGCCGCCACCGAGGAGGGGGTCTGCCTCGTGTCGATCATGATCGCCGGCTCGCTCAGCCAGGCCATGGCCAACGAGCCCGGCAGCATCTGGGGCACGGGCCGGTTCTCGCCCCTGTTCCCCAAGCTCGTCGCCCTGCTCCCCGCCGCCTACCCGCCGGACTGACCAGGGCGCGCCGTGGCTGCGTGACGGCGACGGAAATAGTTGACAGCATCAGCTAATACACATAACTTTCCCTACATGTCGCTGACGACG
>DATHEV010000340.1:0-5209 GCA_035318405.1 Iamia sp. | reverse complement strand
GGGGGCGGTGGGCAGGGCCGACGCCGTCAGGGTCACGTCGGCACCGAGGGCCGCGGCGACACCGGGCTCCGCGGTCAGCGTGGTGCCGGCCGCAGTGACCGGACCGACCACGTAGGCGGTGGGATCGGGCGTGCACACGATGCCGCTGAGGAAGCCGCCAGGAGCGAACGTGGCGGTGATGGTCCCGATGGTGAAGTCAACCGTCGTGCCGGGGGCGTGGTCGACCGACACCGAGCCGGTTCCGCCCTTGAAGTCGAGGGTCGAGTCCGTTCCCAGACCGTCCCCGGTCTGCATCGGGGTGAAGTTCGCCCGCTCCACGTCGCTGGGGATCACCTCACCGTTGGGCGCCAGATCGATGCGGGTGATCGTGTCGTCCTGGTCCGGGTCATCGACGCCGTTCAGCACCTGCTGCATGACATCGGTACGGCTGAAGTTGAGCTGGACCTCGACCCGATCGAGATCGATGTCCTGGCCGGCGGCCCACACCGTGGGCAGGTTCGCCTGGACCACGACGTTGGCCGGGAAGCTGCCCCGGGTGAAGCCCTGACCCACGCACTCGTAGTGCGTGCCGATCGCGGTCTCGATGGTGATCGGGAAGACCGCCTGACTGGGGGCGAAGAGTCCGTCACCGGCGTACCTGACCGTGACCTCATGGGTGCCGACGGGCGTGTTGGCCGGGATCTTGATCTGGTACTTGCCCCCTCGGGCCTGGTACGGAACGCTGGCGATCCACTGGTTGGCGTCGGGCTTGGTGACGTCGTTGTGCTGGGCCTGCACCGGCACGCCGTCGACGGCGAAGGTGATCGAGCCGGTCGGAGAGACCTCGACGACGGGGTCGGGGTTGACCACCAGGAACCCGAGCTCGGCGGAGTTGCCCTGGCGGACGATCGGGGTCACCGGGGGGATCTCGGGGATGAACGGCGGGAAGCCGGGGTCGCCCGAGGAGATGGTCGTGGGCTGGCGAGCAGCGTTGACGATGGTGATGCGGCCGTTGGTCGACCCCAGCGTCACCTCGTCGCCACCGTCACCGGTGACGAGGGTGAAGGTGACCGAGAGGGGCCCGAAGTCGACGCCGTTGGCGATCTCCAGACGGAGGTCCTCGGTGTGGCTCTCCCCGGGATCGAGGAGCCAGGTGGTCACATCGCCGACCTCACCGGACATGGTCTCGGGGTTGCCGAGGTTCGAGGTCAGCGGGATCGACGTGGGCACGCCGCCGACGACACGGCTGAGGACGATGCGGGGGTTGACGCCATCGGGCCGGATGGGGCCGTTGCCCGGCGAGCGGATGATGGCCACCTCGACGTGGGCGTCCTCCAGCGGAGCACCGAAGCCGGTGTTCGTGACGGTCACGTCGAAGTCCCGGCCCGGACCGCCGGGCTGCACCTCGCCCGAGGCGGTGGTCGAGATCAGGGGGCTGGCAGTGACGGTGTGGGCGGTCACGGCGGACACCGAGGCCTCCCAGGCGGGCGGGGCGCCGGAGTACTCGGCCCGCAGCTCGGCGGGACCGGCAGCCAGGTCGGCGGTGGTGATCGAGGCGGTGCCGTCGAGGCCGACGTTCGCCGTGCCGATCTGGGTGTCGCCGTCGAAGAAGCTGACCAGGCCGGCGATGGCCGGGTTGGCGGGCACCGGCGGGGTGGCGGTCACGGTGGCGGTGAGGGTGACGTCGTCGCCGAAGGCGGAGCTGCCCGCGGGAGAGACGGCCAGCGTCGTGGCGGTCGGCTCACCCAGGATGGGCGGCCTGAGGAAGCCGTCGAGGGTCATTCTGATGGCGTGACCCGACCCGGCCAGCGCGTCGTTCACGGGACCGGCGATGAGGCCGTCGCAGAACGGGTCCGCGGTCGGCGCGACCGGCGGCACGCTGAAGTTCGGGGCCGCCAGGGTGACCTTCTCGGTGTCGGTGTTGTAGTTCGAGGTCGAGGTCAACGTGAGGTTGATGGGGGCGGCGCGGCAGTCGCGCGGGTCGGGCAGGATGGGGACGGTGATGTGGAGGTCGACGGCGACCTTCAGCTGCACGGTCATCTGACCCTGCTCGTTGATCGAGCCCGTCCCGGGCTCGATCATCGAGAAGTCGGCGGAGATCGTGGCGGTGGTGTTGTACTCCGGCACGGCGCGCACGAAGGTGACGACGGGAGTCTCGAGCTCGACGTCGGTCAGCGCACCGTCGGTGTTCGTCCCCGTGATGGAGGCGTCGGTGAGGACGTGGGGCGTCTCGGCCCCCCGGATCGTCAGCGTCCCCGCGACCAGGTCGAGTTGGAACTCCTCGGGCTCCGCCGCCGAGGCGGGGGCGCTCATGAGGGTCAGGGGCATGATGACCGCAGCCATCACCCCTACGACGAAGGTCGCGGCCATCTTGGCCGTTCGGCGATTCATGTAGTTCACGTACCCCTGTTGTGTGGTTTCCGACGGGTTCGGACGCGCACGACGAAAGCGCTCGCGCAAACGTGCCGGGCGCCACAGTGCACGATCGGACCTTGCCATACGTGCGCGACCCGCTCGCAACGGTTGCCGGGGCGCGGGAAGGCCCCGGGCCGGGACCCGGGGCCTCCTCGGACATGCGGCAGCTCACGCCACCGGCTGTCGACCGATCAGGTCAGCCGACGTTGAAGAACTCGGTGTAGCGCTGGTCGCCGCTCACGCGGGTGCAGGCGGTGCACAGCGACACCGAGATGCCCCCGATGCTGATCGGGGCCAGGCTCACGAAGTCCGTGAGGAAGACGTCGCTGAACTGGTCCACCGAGGCCTTGGCGTACGGGAGCACACCGGTCGGGTTCGGGTTCCAGGTGACGACGTCGGGGTCCGACGACAGGGCGTCGAAGGTCATGCTCGACACGGCGGCATTGGTCGACGACACGTACGGGCCGAAGTTGCTGGTGCCGGGTCGGATCTCCGTCAGGAGGTCCAGGCCGCCGAGCGTGCCGTTGAAGACGGCCACCGGGACCAGGCCGAAGACGTAGTCCGCGTTGAAGAAGGCGAAGTTCGACTGCGGCATCTGGACCTGGGGCCGGCCACCGGCGCCCGTGGGCTTGGTGAAGTACGGCGTCCCGACCGAGTGGGTCACCGACCAGCTGTTGTCGTCGTAGAGGCCACGAGAGGCCGGCGGCAACAGGTACGCCTCGACGGATGCCCCGGGCACCGGTGGCGCCGCGAAGTTGCCGTTGAGACTCTGGTTCAGGGCGTTCATGAACTGGTTCACCACGTTCGGGTGGATCGACACCGTCACCTCACGGCGGGCCGCCAGCAGCGTGTTCACGTCGCTGGTGACACCCGCGTCCTCGGTGTTGGTCACGTTCTTGGGCCCGGGGAATCCGGGGACGGTGATCCCGGCCGAGGCGTTCACGTTGGCCGTGACGACCAGGCCGTTGGTGTCGGTGCGCACCTGGTTGAAGGTGATGCCGAACTCGTTCAGGGTGCTGAGCACGGGCACGACGTGATCGGTCCACAGGTCGTCGATGAGGCCCTGGGCCGTGCCGTTGAGCTGGTCCTCGATGTTGTCGGCGATCGAGCCCTCCTCGTCACCGGAGCCGAAGAACCCATCGAAGAAGTCGTCGATCAGGTAGGTCCAGCACACACCCGAGGTGGAGATCGACGGATCGTCGTCCCAGTCGGCCGTGATCGGGAGCAGGGTCAGCGGGGCGTTGGGCAGACGGGCCCGGTCGATGTTGGCGGTGGCGTCGATCGACGCGTCGTAGGGGTCGACCCAGATGCTGCACATCGAGTGCCACCAGGCCTTCTTCTGGTAGCGGATGTTGATGTCCTGGATGCTGGCGTGGACGGAGAGCCCACCGTCCGGGCGCCCGGCGGCGGGCGCCAGGAAGTCGATGCTCAGCTCGAGGTTGTTGGTGATGGTGATGGAGTTCGGGCTGCCGACGGGCGAACCGCTGACGGCCCCGTTGTAGACCATCGTGTTGACCGTCGGCTGGAGGGCGGTCTCGATGGCCTCGAGCGCCGGTCCGAGGATCGCGTTCTCGTCGACCCGGACGCCGAGGCCGTCGGTGGTGGTCAGCGGGGCGTTGACCGCGCCCGCAGGGGCGGCGCCGAACGACGATGCGATCGTCGCCAGGACGAGCCCCGCCGTCGCGACGGTGATCCGCCGGCGACGTCGGATGGTGGGGGTGCTGCGCATGGGTACCTCTCGTAGGTCGATGGAACGCGACCGACCACCCCGGCGGGTGGACCGTCGTTGGTCATGAGACCTGACCGACCGTTGCACCGCGTGCGCGATGTCACACTCGCCACGCGTTCGACGGGTGGGGCCACACTGGGTGGGCCCAGACGCGGGGAAGCCCCGGGCCGTCGGGTCCCGGGGCTTCCCTCAGCTCAGGTGGCTCAGGCCACCGGTCGTTTGACCGTCAGGTCAGGCGACGTTGAAGTACTCCGTGTAGCGCTGGTCGCCGCTGAAGCGGGTGCAGCCGCCGCACAGGTTGACGGCGAGGCCTCCGACGCTGATCGGGGCCACGTTCACGAAGTCCGTGAGGAAGATGTCGCTGAAGTTGTCGATCGACAGCTTGGCGTACGGCAGCACGCCCGTCGGGTTCGGGTTCCAGGTGACGACATCGGGGTCCGACGAGGCGCTGTCGAAGGTCATGCCCGACAGGGTCGCCGCACTGGAGGCGACGTACGGGCCGAACTTGCCGGAGGCACGGACCTCGGTGCTCAGGTTGGCCGTGTTGACCTGGCCGTTGAACACCGCCACCGGGACGAGGCCGAAGACGTAGTCCGCATTGAAGAAGGCGAAGTTCGACTGCGGCATCTGGACCTGGGGCCGGCCACCGGTGCCCGTGGGCTTGGTGTAGTACGGCACCCCGACCGAGTGGGTCACCGACCAGGCTGCGTCGCTGTAGAGCCCGCGGGAGGCGGGCGGCAGCAGGTACGTCTCGACGGCCGCTCCCGGCACCGGTGGCGCCGCGAAGTTTCCGTTGAGACCCTGGTTCAGGGCGTTCATGAACTGGTTCACGATGTTCGGGTGGATCGTCACCGTGATCTCACTCCGGGCCGCCAGCAGGTTGTCGACGTTGCTGGTGACGCCAGCGTCCTCGGTGCTCGTCACGTTCTTGGCACCGGGGAAGCCGGGGACGGTGATGCCGGCCGAGGCGTTCATGGTGGCCTTGACGATCAGGCCGTGGTCGTCGGTCTTGACCTGGCTGAAGGTGATGCCGAACTCGTTGAGCGAGTTGATCACCGGGGCGACGTGATCGGCCCACAGGTCGTT
>DATHEV010000339.1:0-2791 GCA_035318405.1 Iamia sp. | reverse complement strand
CCCACTCCTCCCGGTAGGCGGCGGCCACCGCCTCGTCGACGTTCAGCTGTCGTCCTCGGCCACCACCTGGAAGTCGACCAGGGGCCGCACCTCGACCCCACCGTCGACGATCGGCGTCATGGCGGCCAGCTCGATGGCGTGGTCGAGGTCGCGGGCCTCGATCACGAACACCCCGAGGATGGCCTCCTTCGTCTCGATGAACGGCCCGTCGCTGATCACGCCGTTGCGGATCGAGGTGGCCGTGCTCGTGGGCTCGAGCGCCAGGCCGGCCACCTCGCGCCCGCCGGCCTCGACGATGCGACCGCCGAGCGCCCCGTGGGCGGCCATGACCTCGGGCGGCATCTCGATGCCCTCGGTCTCGTAGATGATCACCGCGTACTGCGCCATCAGGCCGTCTCCTCGGTCTCGGTCTCGGTCACGGTCTCGTAGATGCCGGCGAGGAACGTGCGCCACGCCGCCTCGACCGCGGCGCCGTCGGCGGCCGGGTCGAACAGGTGGTGGGCGACGCTCACCGGCCAGCCCCAGCGGTCCCGACCGTAGATGCGGTGGAGGCCGTGTGCGCTGCGGACGCCCAGGAAGGTCGGGCCGACGTAGTCCACGGTGCCGGCGATCGGGTCGGTGCCCGTGATGCTCAGCGTCACCTCGTCGCCGACGGCCGCGTCGTCCAGGCCGAGCGCGGTCGTGAGGCGGGCGGTGCTGCCCTCGGCGCAGCTGGCGGGGCCGGCGTCGACCTCGACGTAGGTGGCGTCACGGCCGGCGAAGTGGGTGGCGTAGGTGCCCATCGAGTGCCGGTAGAGATCGGTGTGGACCTCGCAGGCGTCGAGCTGGACGGCCAGGTCCTCGTCGTCGGGCACCACGCCGTGGTGGTGGTACCTGATGGCGGTGCCGCCCTCGGCCGTCTCGCTGAACGTGTAGTCGAGCTGGTTGGTGCCGACGGCGTCGGTGGCGGTCGTGACGAAGCGCCGACCCGGCTCCCAGGCCGTGACCTCGCCGCCCTCGCCGGTGAGGCCCGTCTCGGCCCCGCCCACCCGGGGCTCGTAGCTGATCGGCCACAGCCACCCGTCGCTGTGGCGCGTCACCGCGTCCCACACCGCCGCGGGCGGCGCCGCCACCTCGTCGCTCCACGTGACCTCGAACGTCTGACCCATGATCGTCACCTCGGTGACTCGGCGGTGGCCCGTTGCCACCTCTCACCCACTCCGACACCCGAGATCCCCCCGAATCGACACCCCGCCGAAAGAACTCGAACTTTGGACGAACTCCGCCGCATGCGGCGTGGTCTCGTCCAAGGTTCGGCGGGGGTCCGTCCGCAGCGGGCTCGGGGGCGCGGTACTGTCCCCGGTGGTGCGCCAGGGCGCCTCCTGTTCGCGGGAAGGGCTGAGCCTGCCTGGAGGTCTGCACAGGAACGCCCGGCGCTCCCTCCCTGCCTGATCGTGCGAACACAGGCTCCGGGAAGGAGACCGCATGCCCACCCAACCGCTCCGCGACCACCCCGATCTCGATCGGATGAAGGCCACGGCCAAGGACCTGCGGGACCTGGTCCGCGCCGGGGCCGACGGTGCCGTCGCCACCGTGCGCGAGCACCACCCCCGCGGCGCCGAGGTCACGGCCGATCCGACCGGCTTCCGGCTGGCCGACGCCCAGCTGACGCTGGCCCGGCACCACGGCTTCGCCTCGTGGCCCAAGCTCAAGGCCCACGTCGAGCTGGTGCACAGCCTGACCCGCTCGCCCCACGAGCAGCCGGTCGGCGGGCCGCTGGAGACCGACGCCGAGCGGGCCGACGAGCTGCTCCGCCTGGCCTCCCTGACCTACGGCGCCGACGATGCCGCCCGGCCCCCCGCCGCCCTCGCCCTCCTGGCCGAGCACCCGCACCTGAGCGGCCTGACGCTCCACACCGCCGCCGCCACGGGCGACGTCGAGGCCGCCCGCCGCCACCTGGCCGAGAGCGAGGCCGACCGGAACGCCGCCGACCGCGACGGCGGGCCCTTCGCCTGGGCGCCGCTGCTGTACGTCGCCTACTCGCGGATCGACGATCCCGCCGAGGGCCGCGACACCATCGGCGTGGCCCGCCTGCTCCTCGCCCACGGCGCCGACCCCGACGCCGGCTTCCTCTGGGACGGGCTGCCGTCACCCTTCACCGCCCTCACCGGCACGTTCGGCGGGGGCGAGGGCGGCCAAGCACCCCACGCCCGGTGGCGCGAGCTGGCCGAGGTCCTCCTCGTCGCCGGCGCCGACCCCAGCGACAGCCAGACGATCTACGACCGCGGCCTCGGCGATGTCGTCCGGGACGACACCGACTGGCTCGAGCTGCTGCTCGACCACGGTCTCGGGCGGGGCGACGGCGGACCGTGGATCCGCCGGCTCGGTCACGAGGCCCAGAGTCCCGTCGAGGTGGCGGCCGAGGCCCTGTCCCACGCGGCCGAGGCCGGGCTGGTCGCCCGGGTGCGGCTGCTCCTCGCCCACGGCATCGACCCCGACCGGGGCGGGGACCACCCGGCGTTCGGCGGGCGGACGCCGTACCAAGGTGCCGTCGCCGGCGGGAACCTCGAGATCGCCCGGCTCCTGGCCGACGCCGGGGCCGACACCGCCGGCGTGGACGCCACCATGGCCCTCGTCGGCGCGCTGCTGGCGGCCGACCGCGACGCGGTCGCGGCCGCCGGGCCGGATGCGGTCGGCCGGATCCGGGCCGGACACCCCGACCTCGTCGCCCTCGCCGCCGAGCGGGGCCGGCCCGAGGCGATCCGGTTCCTCGCCGCCGAGGGCTGGGACGTCAGCCACCTCGGTCGCCTGA
>DATHEV010000338.1:0-8215 GCA_035318405.1 Iamia sp. | reverse complement strand
TCCATGCAGTCGACGAGCGTGTCGGTGCGGTCGGTGTCGACCAGCGCCCGGCTGGTGGCGATCGGCGTGAGCTGGACGGTGGCGTCGAGCACCACGCCGGTGAGGCCCATGCCCCCGGCCGTGGCCCAGAACAGGTCGCCGTCACGGTCGGGCGCCACCGTGACCGGCCCCTCGGCGGGGGTGGCGAGCTGGAGCTGGCGCACGTGGGCGCACCAGGTGCCGGCGCGGTGGTGGTTCTTGCCGTGGATGTCCGAGGCCACCGCGCCGCCCACGGTGACGTGGCGGGTCCCGGGCGACACCGGCACGAACCAGCCCCGGGGCACGAACCAGCGCATGAGGTCGTCGAGGCTGGTCCCGGCCGCCGCGGTCACGAGGCCGGTCTGCTGGTCGAAGGCGCGGACGCCGCTGAAGGCGGTGGCGTCGATGACGGCACCGCCGGCGTTCTGGGCGGCGTCGCCGTAGCTGCGCCCGAGGCCGCGGGCCACGACGCCGCGCGCCGGAGCCTGGTCGAGGGCCTCGACCGCCTCCTCGGGGGTGACCGGGGTCCAGACGTCGGCCGCGGTGGGCGACGTCCTCCCCCACCCGGCCAGCTCGCGCCGCGGCCCCGCCTTCATGCCGCCAGGACCCCGCAGCCGAAGACGGCGGCCCACACGATGCCGGACAGGAGGAGCATGCGATCGCTCAGCACCAGCTCCTCGGGCGCGCCGCCCTCGCCGGTGTCGAGCAGCTGGGCGTAGCGGAGCACGGCGGTGGTGAAGGGGACGATCGAGATCTGGTACCACGGGATGGACATGTCGGTGACGTCGGCCCGCTCGAAGGCCCACAGGCAGTAGGCCACCAGCACGACCCCCGAGCTCACCGACCGCAGGTGGGCCAGGAAGCTGGGCGTGTAGCCGTCGAGCACCTTGCGGTGGGAGCCGGCGTCGTCGCCCATCGTCACCACCTCGGCGTGGCGCTTGCCGACGGCCATGAACAGCGAGCCGAACGAGGTGACGATGAAGAACCAGTCCGAGATGGGGACGTCGGCCGCCGCCGCCCCGGCCACGGCCCGGAGCACGAAGCCCGACGCCAGGGCGATCACGTCGAGCAGCACCACGTGCTTGAGGACGAGCGAGTACGTCGTGGTCAGCGCCACGTAGCCGACCAGCACGGCCAGGAGCTGCCAGCGCACCGACACGGCCACGCCGGCCGCGGCGAGGGCCAGCACCACGGCCAC
The DNA here is from genome assembly GCA_035318405.1 of Iamia sp. Taxonomy (GTDB): domain Bacteria; phylum Actinomycetota; class Acidimicrobiia; order Acidimicrobiales; family Iamiaceae; genus Iamia. The sequence continues at coordinate 6,999 of DATHEV010000338.1, read as the reverse complement.
GGCTCGTCCCGTGCCGACCGACAGCTCGCCGGCGGCGATGGGGCGGTGCCGCTTGGTGGCATGGGCCCGGTCCGCCTCGATGTCGGCCGCGTCGTTGAGCAGGTAGGTGGCGCTGGCGGCCAGGCAGAAGGCCACCAGCGCAGCCGCCGTGGCCAGCACGGCGTCGCCCTCGCCCAGGACGCCGGCAGCGCCGGGGGCGGCCAGGACCAGCAGGTTCTTGGTCCACTGCTTGGGCCGGCAGGCGACCAGGACGGCGAGGGGCAGGGGGCGAGGGCGGGCGGCGGCGCCGCCGGCCCTCACCGGTGCACCGCTCGGTGGTGACATCGGCTCGTCGTCAGGGTGCACCCGTGACCGCCGAAGGCTCCGCCGCCTCCGCCGTCGGGGAGACGGCCGTGCCGTCTGGTTCGCTCGCTGCGCTCGCTCACCGGGCAGCCAGTCGACGCCACAGCGGTCGGGGCACCAGCTGGAGGACGCCGAAAACGGCCTGGAGGATCGCCGGCGACCAGACCGTGTGGGCCCCCCGCCGGAGGCCGGCCACGATGTCGGTGGCGACCCGGTCCGGGGTCGTGGGGAACGGCCCCGGGACCATGCCCTCGGTCATCTTGCTGGCGACGAAGCCGGGGCGGACGACCATCACTCGGGCGCCGCTCCCCCGCAGGGCGTCGCCGAGCCCCTGGGCGAAGCCGTCGAGGCCGGCCTTGGTCGAGCCGTACACGAAGTTGTCCTTGCGGACCCGCACGCCGGCGACCGACGACAGGACCACGAGCGTGCCGTGGCCCTGGGCCCGCAGGCAGTCGGCCACGGCCAGGCCGGCCGAGACGGCGCCGGTGTAGTTGACCGTGACGGCATCGACGGCGGCGGCGTGGTCGTCGTCGAAGGCGGCCTGGTCGCCCAGGACGCCGAAGGCGAGCAGCACGACGTCGACGTCGCCGGCGGCGAACACCTCACCCACGACCTTGGCGTGGCTCTCGGTCTCGGCGGCATCGAAGCCGATCGTCTCGACGTCGGCCCCGTCGCCCCGGAGCCGCTCGGCGGCGGCGTCGAGCGCCGGTGAAGGGCGGCCGGCGAGGATCACCCGGCGGCACCGGTCGGCCACGAGCCGCTGGACCGTGGCCACGGCGATGTCCGACGCCCCACCGAGCACCAGGACGGACTGGACCCCGCCGGTGGCGTCACGCACGACGGTCTCCCCGAGGGGCGGGGCGGCAGGTCAGCGGGCGCACGTGCGCAGGGGCGGGTGCCACGGCGGTCGACTCTACCGACGCGCCTCCGTCCGGGACGAACATGTCGGCGCCGCCGTCAGGTCCCCGGCGCCCCCCGTCCCGTAACCTCTCCGAGCCCCCGGGGACACCGTCTGCGTCCCCGTCGCCACCAGGAGCCTCCATCACCGCCACGCTGCCGCCCGAGGCCCCGAGCACGGATCCCGACCCGCCCGCTCCGCCTCCGCGAGGCCGGGGGGCCGACCTGGCCCACCGCGCCCTGCCGACCGAGGAGGCCCGGGCGTTCTTCCGCTGGGCCGTCGGCGCCTACGCCGTGGTCTCGGCCGTGGTGCTGGCCTTGTGCCTCCGGGTGAGCGACGGCCGGCTGGTCTACGTCCTCGACGACCCGGCCATCCACCTGGCCATCGCCCGCAACCTGGCCGAGCACGGGACCTGGGGCGTCGTGCCCGGGCACTTCCAGTCGGCCTCGTCGTCACCGGTCTGGACCGTGATCCTGGCCGCCGGCGTGGCCGTGCTGCCCGCCGGCGAGGAGGCCCTGGCCCTGGTCATGAACCTGGTGGCGGGGCTGGCGGTCCTGGCCCTCCTGGCCCGGGCCCAGACCGTCCTCCGCCCCGGGCTGCGCCGGCCCCTCGACGCCCTGGCGACGGCCGCGATCGCCGTGGTGATGCTGTTCCTCCCGGGCGCCGCCCTGGTCGGGATGGAGCACGTGCTGCACCTGGCCCTGCTGCTGGCGGCGGCGCCCCTGCTCCTCCGGTCGGCACCGGCCGCCTCGCGGGCCCGGGCGGCGCTGCCCTACGTCCTGATCGCGGTGGCCACGCTGACCCGGCTGGAGACGGCCTTCTTCGCCGCCGGCCTGGGCGCCGCCCTGGTGCTCGATGCCCTGCCGTGGGGGCGCGACGCCCCCCTCCCCTGGCGGCCGGTGGCCCGCCGCGTCGTCGGCGTCGGGCTGGCCTCCGGACTGCCGCTGCTGGCGTACGGCCTGGTCAACCGGGCCATGGGCCAGGACCTCCTGCCCAACTCGGTGGCGGCCAAGAGCGACTCGATAAACGGCGGCTCCCGCGTCCCCCAGCCCCGGGTGGTCATGGAGCGACTCACCTCGGATCCGCTGCTGGTGACGCTGGTCGGCGTCTGCCTGGCGCTCGCCATCGTGGGCTGGCACCGCCGCACGCGGTGGGCCACCCTCGGCACCGCCGTCGCCGTCACCGCCGCCCTCCACGTCACCCTCGCCCAGGTCGGCTGGTACGAGCGCTACCAGATCTACCTGATCGGCCTGGCGCTCCTGGCCCTGGCGTGGGCGGGGCGCGACCTCCCGGCGTCGGTCCGGATCGACCGCCCCCACCTCGTCCCCCTGCTGGTGCTCGTCCTGCTGCTCACCACCACGACCAAGATCTCGCTCACGATCGAGGCGCCTCGAGGCGTCGCTGACACCTACGAGCAGCGCTACCAGGCGGCCCGCTTCCTCGAGCGCTACTACGACGGCGAGCCGGTGGCCACGGGCGAGCTGGGCTACGTGAGCCTGTTCCACGAGGGCCCCGTCACGGACCTGTTCGGGCTGGGCGACCACGAGGTGCTGGTGGCCCGGCGCGACCTCCGGAACCGCAGCCAGGCGGAGCAGGAGGCGTTCTGGGAGGACCTGATGCGGCGGCGCGGCGTCGACGTGGTGGCCATGTACCCGTCGACGCTGCTGTTCGACGTCCCCAAGACCTGGATCCTGGTCGGGACCCTGAAGCTGCCCCGGGCCAAGTTCACCGCCTACGACGCCAACTTCCAGTTCTGGGCCACCCGGCCCGAGGAGGTGGCGCCGCTGACGGCCCACCTCGAGGAGTTCAGGCCCGAGCTCCCCGACCCCGCCCAGCTGGAGATCAACGAGCTGGCCGGCCTCCAGGCCGACGTCCGACTCGCCGAAGGCCGGGGCGGCGGCTGACCGCGTGGCCCGCTCGGCCGGATGGTCAGGGGCGGGTGACCTTGCCGACGCGCTCGAAGGCCTTGGTGTAGGCCTGCTCGTTGTGGGTCGAGATGAAGTCGTGGACCCGGCGCTCCAGGAGGCGGCCCCACGGGCTCAGTGCGTCGTAGCGCTCCCAGAAGGTGAGTCGGGTGCGCCCCTCCCCCACCTCCTCGAGCCGATGCCACCCCTCGGCCTTCGACCACAGCGGCTTGCCGACCGCCGAGTAGCGCGACAGCTCGTTGACCCGGGCCTCGACGATGGCCTCGAACGAGCGGGCCACGCCGCCGGACAGCAGGTACCTCGGCACCCGGAACGTGCACGCCCGGACCAACCCCTGGCCGGCCTCGTCGCCGTCGAGGAGGATCTCGATGCTGCCGCCCGGGTAGTCGAAGCGCCACGGCAGCTCGGTGCCGGCGGGGCGCGGCCGGTGGAGGGCCCGCCACACCTTCGGCACCTCGGCATCGACGACCAGCTCGAGCGTGTGCTCTCGGGTCACAGTGGCCCTCCTCGTCCCCAGGCATCCCAGTAGGTCACGCTCTCGACGGGCGGTCGGGCCGCGGGCGAGAAGTCGGTGCCGACGGTGTAGGCGACCGGCAGCAGCCCCACCTGCGTCACCTTCTCGTACGGGATGCCGAGCAGCTCGGCCGCCTCCCGCTCGCGGGCCAGGTGCAACGTGGTGAACACGGAGCCGAGACCCCGGCTCCGCAGCGCCAGCTGGAAGCTCCAGGTGGCGGGGAGGATCGACCCGTAGGCCGACGCCGTGACGATGGTCGGTGCGCCGTCGAGCCGCTGCTCGATGCAGGGGATGACGTGCACCGGGACCCGCGCCAGCGTCTCGGTGAGAGCCAGCGCGCTCTCGTAGACCCGCTTCGTCTGGGCCTCCGTCTCCCGCACCGCGGCGGCCTCGAGGTAGGCGCGACCGCTCTCGCGGTACAGCGTGGCCAGCGCCTCGCGCGTGGGGGCGTCGGTGACGACGAGCCACCGCCAGTCCTGGGCGTTGCTCGCCGTCGGAGCCTGGATCGCCAGCCGGAGGCACTCGAGCACCACCTCGCGCTCCACCGGACGATCGAGATCGAGCCGGCGGCGCACGGCACGGGTGGTGCGCAGCACGTCGTCGACGGCCTCCCGAGCGCTGAGATCCATCGGCGGCGCGGCCTACGCGTCGAGGTGCTTCTGGATCAGCTCGACGCGCTGCTCGCTGGCGTTGACGTCGTCGCCCTGCTCGCGCAGGAGGCGCTGGCGGTCACGCTCGGCCTCGCGGGCGGCGACGGTGGTGTCGACCCGGGCCACGGCGGCGTCGACCCCGTGCTCGGCGATGAAGGTGGCCCAGTCGACCAGGGCGTCGACCATCTCGTCCTCGGGGACGACGGCGACGTTCTTCCCCTTCACGAACAGGTGGCCCCGCTTGTTGCCGGCGGCGATGCCGATGTCGGCGTCGCGGGCCTCGCCGGGGCCGTTCACCACGCAGCCCATGACCGCGACCTGGAGCGGGATCTGCTTGTCGGCGAAGGCCTCCTGCGCCTGACGGGCCACCTCGATGACGTCGATCTCGGCCCGGCCACAGCTGGGGCAGGCGATGAGGTCGACGTTCTTGCGCTCGCGCAGGCCCAGGGCCTCGAGCAGCATGCGGCCGGCCTTGGCCTCCTCGACCGGGTCGGCGGTGAGCGAGTAGCGGATGGTGTCGCCGATGCCCTCGGCCAGCAGCGTGCCGATGCCCGCGCTCGACTTCACCAGCCCACCGGGCAGCGGCCCGGCCTCGGTGACACCGAGGTGCAGCGGGGCGTCGACCGTCTCGGACAGCAGCCGGTAGGCGTCGATCATCAGGGGGACGCTCGACGCCTTGACCGAGATCTTGACGTCGTGGAAGTCGACGTCGGCGAAGTGCGCCATCTCGATCTGGGCCGACTCGACCATGGCCTCGGGCGTGACCATGCCGCCGTACTTCTCGTACAGCTTGGGGTCGAGCGAGCCGCCGTTGACGCCGATGCGGATGGGCACGCCGCGATCGCGAGCCTCGGAGGCCACGGCCTTGATGTGCTCGGGCCTGCGGATGTTGCCGGGGTTGAGACGCAGGCAGGCGACACCGGCCTCGAGGGCGGCCAGGCCCATGCGGTGGTTGTGGTGGATGTCGGCCACCAGCGGCACCGGCGAGCGGGGCACGATGCGGGCCAGCCCGGCGGCGGCATCGGCGTCGTTGCAGGTGCAGCGGACGATGTCGGCCCCGGCCGCGGCCAGGGCGTAGATCTGCTGGAGGGTGCCGTCGACATCGGCCGTCTTCGTCGTCGTCATCGACTGGATCGAGATCGGCGCCCCGCCGCCCACCGTCACCGGGCTGCGGGAGTGGGCCAGGGTGACGGCGCGGGTCGGGCGCCGATCGGCGGTGGTGCGGACCTCCACCTAGTTGACCTGGGCCGGGTTGACGAGGTCGAGGTAGAGCGACGAGACGAAGATCAGCCCCAGCACGATGACCACGGCGTAGGTCATGGGGATCAGCTTGCCCACGTCGGCCAGGTAGCGGCGGCGGTCGCGGCGACGCCACTCCTGGACCTTCTCGTAGATGGCGATCGACACGTGGCCGCCGTCGAAGGGCAGCAGCGGCACCAGGTTGAACAGCCCGATGAACACGTTGATGAAGACGAAGAGGAGCATCAGGCTGGCGAACCCACCGGCCTCGCCGGCGTCGACCCCGATGCGGAACACGCCGAGCAGCGACAGGAGCCGGGTCTCGTTGGGATCCTCTTCGGCGGACGAGGCCGACGAGGCGCGCGGATCGGAGACGTCGTCGACCGCCGTGGGCTCCTCGCGGGCATCGCGCACCTGGCGGGAGTAGCTGCTGATGCCGTCGGGGGTGAAGATCTTGCCCAGCCCCTTGATGGACTCGACGGCCACCGAGCCGAACTGCTCGAAGCTGGCGGGGACGGCCTCCACGAACCCGAGCTTGTCCTCGTCACGGACGCCACCGCCCACGCCGAGGAAGCCCAGCGACGCGTCGTCGGGGTTCTCCCCCAGGGTGACCTCGAGGTCCTGACGCTCGCCGTTGCGCTCGATGGTGATGGCGAGGTCCTCGCCGGCGCGGGGGCCGACGATGCCCTTCAGGTCGTCGAAGGTCTCGACGGCCTTGCCGTCGAGGGCGACGATGTCGTCGCCTTCGCGGAGGCCGGCCCGGCTGGCACCGCTGTCCTCGGAGACCGAGCCGACCCGCCAGTCGGACTCCTTCTGGACGATCTCGCCGCCGGGCAGACCGACCCCGACGAGCAGGATGAAGATCAGGCCCACGGCCAGCAGGAAGTGCACCGTCGAACCGGCCACGGCCACGCCGAAGCGCTGCCAGAACGGCTGCTGGCGGTAGGTCCGGGGCTCGTCGGCCGGGTCGACGTCCTCGATGTCGTGCATCCCCACGATCTTCACGTAGGCACCGGCGGGGATGAGCTTGAGCCCGTACTCGGTCTCACCCCGGCGGACCGACCAGATGCGGGGGCCGAAGCCCAGGAAGAACTCGGTGACCTTCATGCCCGCCCGCTTGGCCATCACGAAGTGGCCCAGCTCGTGGAGGGTGATCATCACCACGATGCCCAGCACCATGATCAGGCCGTAGACGCCGGTGGCGTAGGTGAGCCACACCAGGAGGCCACCGACGACGCCGAGGCGCACCCACTGGCCGAGGGTCATCCGGCCGTCGCCGTCGGGGTCGCCGATGAGATGATCGGCGGCTGCGGCCGGGCGGAGCGGCACGTCGGCATCGCTCGCCGGCACGTCGATGTCGTTCGTGGTCACGCTGCTCCTCGTCGGCTACGTCCGGGCCGAGATGACGGTTCGGGCCGCCTCGCGGCCCCT
>DATHEV010000337.1:0-2680 GCA_035318405.1 Iamia sp. | reverse complement strand
TCGCCGGGTGGTGGGTCCCCCGGCTCGCTGAAGAGGCAGTCGGGTGGCAGCACGAGGCCACCCTGGGTGTGGGTGATCCCGACCTCGGCCGCCACCTCCTCGAAGGTGAACGGGGACGGAGCCGCGGGCGCGTCCGGCGAGGCCCCCGACTCCGGCCCGGTCGCCGTCTCGATCTCGGTCTCGGCCACCACCCCGCCGTCGGTCTCGGCGTCGTCACCTTCGCCGCCCAGACGGGTCACCAGCACCACGCCCACCAGGGCCACGCACACCACACCGGCACCGATGCGGAACCGGCGCGAGAGACCATCGCTGCGCTCGCTCATCGGTGCACCAACGACAGGTGGGCCACACCCAGCCCACCCGCCAGAACCGAGCACCGATGAGCACCGGCGGCTCCACTCGCTGCACTCGCTCCACCCCCGGAGAGAGAGCCGTACCGTCCGGTTCGCTCGCTGCGCTCGCTCACGGGGCCGGGTCGAAGCTGCCGATGAGCTGGTGGTCGCCTCCGGGCTCCAGGACGAAGCGGCCCCGCCGCGACTCCGGGGCACTCATCCCGACCACGTTGCCGTCGTCGATCACCTCGACGGTCACGGTGGCCTCCACCTCGAAGGCGAACAGGGCGGCGGCCTGCGGTGTGGTGTCGGCGCGGGCGATGACCAGCTCGAGCGCGGTGAACGTGTAGGTGGCCACCTCGACCGGGCCACCGTCCGCCAGGGCGGCCCGCACCTCCTCGAGGCGGGGACCGGACAGGGCCGTGGCGGCCAGGTCGGCGTCGCCCCGGCGCAGGGCGTCGGCCTCGATGACCAGACCCTCGACCAGGTCCCGGGCCATCGATGCGGCGATCTCGTCGGTGAGGGCGGAGATGGCGTCGGTCCCCTCGCCCCGCGTCACCTCGGGCACGGCGCCGGCCGGCAGGTCGACGGCCGGGCGGCCGGCGAGGTCCAGGACCCTCGGCGGGCCGACCTCGGGGGTCACCGTCGTGACCGCCAGGGCGGCCCCGAGGGCGAACGCGGCCGCCGCGCCGGTGGCGGCGATCCGGACCGGACGGAACCAGGTGCGGAGCCGGTCGCCGTCCGTCCCCGCCCGGGGCAGCCACCGCTCGGCCAGAGGGCGCAGGCCGCAGACCAGGACCAGCCCGCCGATGATGGCGACCTTGGTCGCGAACTCGGTGGCGAAGGCCCCGGCCATGATCGACGACGCCGCCCCGACGGCGGCGGCGAAGACGAGCCGGGCGATGCGGCCCTGCGGGATCGTCTTCGGGTCGGTGATCATGAAGAAGAGGAAGATCAGGATCTCGGGCGAGCCGACCAGCGCCCACCAGTAGTCGAACCCCTCGACCGGACCGATGTGCCAGCGGGCGGTCATGGCATGCCCGCTGGCGGCGATCACGGCCGCGCCGACGGCGTAGGTGACCCAGAACATCGCCGCCGCGGCGAGGAGGTGGAGCCGCCGGGTGATGGCGATGCCGCCGAGGACGATCACCGCGTAGGTGAGCACCAGCCCGGGCGACCACGCTCCCCACCACAGGTCCTGGGGGTTGGCGTGGCGGGTGCCGACCACCACGAAGACGATCAGCAGGCCGATGTTCGACGGGTTGAAGACGTGTTCGCCCCGGTACCGGATGACGTACTTGGACAGGAGGGACACGCCGGCGGTGGCGACCCAGATGTGCCAGCCGTCGAGGCTCCACCAGTCGCCGTGCTCGGTGCCCGCGGTGCGCAGCAGCAGGGCCACGCCGTTGCCGGTCAGCAGGGCGCTCGCCGGCCAGGCGATGACCCGGCGGTGGGCGAAGGTGATGCCGACCTCGAGCACCGCGCAGGTGCCGAGCGACAGCAGGATCTGGGCGATCGACAGCTCGAAGTCGATGACGGTCTGACCCAGGACCTGGACCGACAGCAGGACGGCGGCGACGTGCAGGCGTGGGTCGCGGAGCGACGGCAGGAGCACCGGGTAGCGGTGCGCGCCGAGACGGACGCTGCGCTCCCGCGTCGGCGGGGCCGACGCGGGAGACGCTTCGCCCCCCCTCCTCCTCAGTGCCGCCGCGTCCGACATCGTTCCCGCCGTCCCGCCTGGCTCAGGCGGCGGCAGGGCCCAGGTGGGACAGCTCGTCGATCGCCTTGAGCCGGCACCCGCAGGCCACCGGCTCGCTCCGCTCCGACGCGGGCGGGACCATGTGGAGGTACATGCCGATGGCCATGGGCACGAACACCACCACGTTGTAGAAGAGGTGGAGCTCGACCCGGGGGTAGAGGAGCTGGACGACGCTGGTGGGCACGTCCTTGCCGAAGAACGGCGTGTCGGTGGCGGCCTGGGTGAAGAGCAGCAGGTGCTCGATGTGGTGCCAGAACTGGAGCCCGAGGGCGATGGTCCACCACGTGCGGGCCTGGCCCGTCATCCCCGGACGGAGCAGCACCAGGCCGATCAGCATCACCACGGCGTAGCCGTAGTGGAGCCACTCCTCGCTGATCAGGACGGGGAAGACCTCGCCGATCACACCCCGGGCCTCCGGCCGCGGCGTGTCGGTCCCCCATATCTGGAAGGCCTGGACGAGGTGTTCGGCCCAGTGGGCCACGACCACGGCGAAGAAGACCCACAGGGCCCTCCGGTGCCATGGCCCGTTCAGAGTGGCGACGAACCGTCGCACCCCGCCAACCCGGTCCGTCGCCGCGTCTGCGGTCGC
>DATHEV010000336.1:0-3833 GCA_035318405.1 Iamia sp. | reverse complement strand
TGGCCGACGCCGCCACCGTCGCCGATGCCCTGGTCGGCGCCGGCATCGACGAGGCGCAGTGGCCCTCGTTCGTCAAGGCCCTGCGCACCCTGGCCGACAGCGGGATGATCGTCCCCCGGACCCCGATCGAGACCCCCGCATGAGCACCCTCGCATGAGCAGCACCCTCGCCCCCGGCCGGCTGGTCGACCAGTTCGAGCGGGGCCTCGACGCCCCCATCTGCCTGACCTGGGAGCTGACCTACGCCTGCAACCTGGCGTGCGTCCACTGCCTGTCGTCGTCGGGCCGGCGCGACCCCGACGAGCTCAGCACCGCCGAGGCGATGGCCGTCATCGACGAGCTCCAGCGGATGCAGGTGTTCTACGTCAACATCGGCGGCGGCGAGCCCACCATCCGACCCGACTTCTGGGACCTGCTCGACTACTCCGTCGAGCACTCCGTCGGCGTGAAGTTCTCGACCAACGGCCACAAGATCACGCCCGCCCGGGCCGAGCGCTTGGCCGCCACCGACTACCTCGACGTCCAGATCTCGCTCGACGGCGCCACCGCCGAGGTCAACGACGCCGTGCGCGGCCCCGGCACCTACGCCACCGCCCTGCGGGCCATGGAGAACCTGGCCGAGGCCGGGATGCGCGACTTCAAGATGTCGGTCGTCTGCACCCGCCACAACATCGGCCAGCTCGACGAGTTCAAGGCCATCGCCGACCGCTACGGCGCCCAGCTCCGGCTCACCCGGCTGCGCCCGTCGGGCCGGGGCGCCGACACCTGGGACGAGCTCCACCCGCTCCCCGCCCAGCAGCGCCAGCTCTACGACTGGTTGGTGGCCAACGGCGACCAGGTCCTCACCGGCGACTCCTTCTTCCACCTCTCGGCCTACGGTGAGGCCCTGCCCGGGCTCAACCTGTGCGGCGCCGGACGGGTCGTCTGCCTGATCGACCCGGTGGGCGACGTCTACGCCTGCCCGTTCGCCATCCACGACCGGTTCAAGGCCGGCAACGTGCGCTCGCCCGGCGGCTTCCCGCACGTGTGGCGCGAGTCCGAGCTGTTCCTCGAGCTGCGCGAGCCGCAGTCGGGGGGCGCCTGCACCAGCTGCTCGGCCTACGACTCCTGCCGCGGCGGCTGCATGGCGGCCAAGTTCTTCACCGGCCTGCCGCTCGACGCCCCCGACCCCGAGTGCGTGAAGGGCCACGGCGAGACGGCGCTGGCCGCCCTGGCCGCCGACGCCCACAAGCCCCGGTCGTCCGTCGACCACTCCAAGCCGGTCTCGGTGCCCGTCACCCTCGGCGCCCGCCCCGGCCGCCCCGACAAGGCCTGCGAGGAAGATCCCCTCCACGGCCTGGTCGTGTCCCCCTGAGAGAAGCCTGATGCCCCGCAACCCCTGGTTCGAGACCGTCGCCGAGGCCCAGCGCCGGGCCAAGCGCCGGCTGCCCAAGTCCGTCTACGGCGCCCTGCTGGCCGGGTCGGAGAAGGGCCTCTCCTACGCCGACAACGTCGAGTCCTACTCCGAGCTGGGCTTCGCCCCCCACGTGGCCGGGCTGGCGGCCGAGCGGGACCAGTCGACCACGGTCATGGGCCAGGCCATCTCGATGCCGGTGCTCATCTCGCCCACCGGCGTCCAGGCCGTCCACCCCGACGGCGAGGTGGCCGTCGCCCGCGCCGCCGCGGCGCGGGGCACGGCGATGGGGCTGTCGTCGTTCGCCTCGAAGCCGGTCGAGGAGGTCACCGCCGCCTGCTCGCAGGTCTTCTTCCAGATCTACTGGATGGGCGATCGCGACGCCATGGAGGCCCGGCTCGAGCGGGCCCGCGCCGCCGGCTGCGTCGGCCTGATCCTCACGCTCGACTGGTCGTTCTCGCACTCCCGCGACTGGGGCAGCCCGTCGATCCCCGACCAGATCGACTTCAAGACGATGGTGGCGTTCGCCCCCGAGGTCGCGCTCAAGCCCGCCTGGCTGCTCGAGTTCGCCAGGACGAAGAAGCTGCCCGACCTCAGCGTGCCCAACGTGGTTCCGCTCGGTCAGGAGGCCCCCAAGTTCTTCCCCGCCTACGGCGAGTGGATGGGCACGCCCCCGCCCTCGTGGGAGGACGTGGCCTGGCTGCGCGAGACGTGGGGCGGGCCGTTCATGCTCAAGGGCATCTCCCGGCTCGACGACGCCCGCGCCGCGGTCGACGCCGGCGTCACCGCCATCTCGGTGTCGAACCACGGCGGCAACAACCTCGACGGCACGCCGGCGCCCATCCGGGTCCTGCCGTCGATCGCCGACGCCGTGGGCGACGAGGTCGAGATCCTGCTCGACGGCGGCATCCGCCGGGGCAGCGACGTGGTCAAGGCCGTGGCCCTCGGCGCCCGGGCCGTGATGATCGGCCGGGCCTACCTGTGGGGCCTGTCGGCCAACGGCCAGGCCGGCGTCGAGAACGTGCTCGACATCATGCGGGCCGGCATCGACTCGGCCCTGCTGGCCCTCGGCCACCGCTCGATCACCGACCTCACCCCCGACGACGTCCTCGTCCCCGAGGGCTTCACCCGCGTCCTCGGCGACACCAAGTAGCCCCCCCAGCGCTCAGCGGGGCGGGTCGACCTTGCCGGTGGTGGCGGGGAGGACCGCGGCCCAGGTCCGGGCGCGCCAGCTGCCGGCCCAGACGCCGGCGCAGTAGGCGGCGTCGTCGGCCAGGTGGAGGACCGGGTGCCGGCGCCGCACCAGATCGACCACAGCCGGGCCGAGCACGGCGACGGCCACCGCCGGACGGACGCGCCGGCTCACGACGGCGGCGCCGAGGGCGGCCGGCAGCCAGGCCCGCCGCACGGCCTGGGCCACCATGGCCCCGGCGAAGAGGTGGCCCCGGCCGGCCAGGTGCACGGCCTCCTCGGTCGGGTGGTCGAGGGCTGACAGCTTCCGGGCCAGCGCCGCGGTCGAGCCGGCCGCCACGACGACGCCGAGCACCGGGTGGCCGACGGCGGCCAGGCCCCACGCCGCCCCGCTCCAGCCCGAGAGCCGCACCGGCGCCACCGCCGCCCCGTGACGCACGGCCAGCGGGCCCGCCGACGAGCCGTAGGCGAACCGCTGCCGCAGCCAGCCCCGGGCATTCGCCCGCACCGGGTGGGTGGCCGTCACCCCGGGCTCGTAGCGGACGGTGTGCCCGGCCTTCGCCAGCCGCCAGGCCAGGTCGACGTCCTCGCCGTAGCGGAGCGCCTCGTCGAACCCACCGACCGCCTCCAGCGCCGACCGACGCACGACCAGGGTCGCGGTCGGGACGTACGACACCGGGCTGCCGGGGCGGACGACGGCCGCGCTCGCCCCCATGTCGAGCGGCGACCGGCCGGCCTCGTAGCGCCCGATGAGCCCGGCGCCACCCGTCGGGACGACTCGTGGCGCCACCGCGGCCACGGCCTCGTCCGCCAGGTGGGCCAGGAGGCGGTCCAGCCACCCGGCCGCCGGGACGACCTCGGCATCGAGGAAGGCCACCACCGGTCGTGCCGTCGCCCGCCACCCCGTCTCCCGCGCCGCTCCGGGCCCCCGGGATCGATCGTGGCGCAGGACCCGCACCTCCGGGTCGAGCCCGACGATCGGCACGGGCGAGCCGTCGTCGACCACGATCACCTCACCCACCTCACCGAGGGCGCCGATCGTGGGCGCCAGCTCGGCGACGGTGCCCCGGACGGGGATCACCACGGCGACGTCGTCGGACGTGAACGGCGCCGCCACCGCATCGACCCGGGGGTGGGCCAGGCCACCGTCGAGCAGGCGGCGGACGAGACGAGCGCCCGCTCCGGTGGTCGGGACGGCGTCCCCCGCGGCCAGCCGATCGACGAGCGCCGAACCGGACGCGGTGACGCGC
>DATHEV010000335.1:0-3997 GCA_035318405.1 Iamia sp. | reverse complement strand
ACCGGCGGGCCGTTGACGGTGATGGTGACGGTGTCGGTGTCGGTGGCGCCGTTGTCGTCGGTGACGGTCAGCTCGAAGGTCAACACCCCGACCGCCGGGGCGGTGAACGTCGGCGAAGCCGTGTCGGCCCCGGTGAGGGTGACCGCCGGACCGGCGGTCTGGACCCAGGCGTAGTCGAGGACGCCCGCCTCGGGGTCGCTCGAGCCGGTGCCATCGAGGGTGACGGTGGCACCGGGGGCGACCACCTGGTCGGGTCCGGCGCTGGCACTCGGCGGAGCGTTGACCGTGATCACGACCGTGTCGGTGTCGGACTCGCCACCCGGATCGGTCACGGTCAGCTCGAAGGTCAGCGTGGCCGGGCCGGTCGGAGCGGTGAACGTCGGCTGGGCCGCGGTGTCGTCGGAGAGGGTCACCGTGGTGCCGCCGGTCTGGACCCAGCCGTAGGTCAGCGTGTCGCTGTCCGGATCGCTGGAGCCGGTGCCGTCGAGGGTGACGGTGTCGCCCTGGTCGACGGTCTGGTCGGGGCCGGCGTCAGCCGTGGGGATGCCGTTGACCGTGATCGTCACCGAGTCGGTGTCGGTCTCGGTGCCGTCGTCGACCGTGAGCTCGAAGGTGAGCGTGGCCGGGCCGGTCGGGGCGGTGAACGTCGGCGAGTCGGTGGTGGCGCCCGTGAGGGTGACGGCCGGGCCGGCGGTCTGGACCCAGCTGTAGTCGAGCTCGTCGCTGTCGGCGTCGCTGGAGCCGGTGCCGTCGAGGGTGACGGTGTCGCCGGCGTTGACCTCCTGGTCCGGGCCGGCGTCGGCGATCGGCGCGGTGTTCGGCGGCGGGTCCACCGTGATGGTGGTGGCGTAGTCGGTGAAGCCGCCGTCCTTGTCGATGATGCGGCCGTTGACCTCGAAGGTGCCGACGGCGTTGAGGACCGAGGTGGGCACGGTGGCCGAGGCCGAGGTGCTGCTGCCGGCGTAGGTGCCGTCGCCGACCTCCCAGTCGCCGTCGTCGTCGAAGTCGTAGGAGTAGCGGAACCCGGCGGTGGTGTCGGCCGACGAGGGGTCGGTCTGGCCGGTGAAGGTGACGTCGGCGGTGTTGCCCAGGGTGACCGGGCCGTTGTTGGAGAACGTGGCCGTGGGGGCGACGTTGGTGATCGTCAGCGTGGTGGCGGTCGAGATGATGACGGCCGAGCCGGACGTGGCCCGGACCCGGACGCTGGAGGAGTCGGGGCCGTCGCCGAGGCCGATGCTGGAGAGCGTGCCGGCCGAGACGGTCGGGTTCTGGCCGGTGGCGTCGTCGTACTGGCCGTCGCCGTCGACGTCCCACTCGTAGGTGGCGCCGGGGACGTCGGGGCTCGTCGAGCCGGAGAGCGTGACGCCGGAGCCCTCGTTGGTGGTGTACGGGCCACCGGCGCTGGCGGTGGCGGCGGTGAGGGTCAGGCTCCAACCGCCGTTGATCGAGCCGATGTCGCCGCCGGCGTCGTCGACGACGTAGAGGCTCCAGGTGCCGTTGGGCGAGGTGCCGTCCATCGTCGAGAGGGTGGTGCCGAACGGTCCCGCCGGGGCCGGGGCGTTGAAGGGGTCGGGGAGCTCGTCGTCGAACTGCGACGGCTTGTAGGTGCCGGAGGTGAGGCTGGCCTGGGTGATGCCGGCGGCGGCCTCGTCGCTGAAGGTCAGGTTCAGGCCGGACACGGGGGTGTTGGGCCCGACGTCCTGCATGAGCAGGGTGGTGGTGCCGTTGGGGGCGACCAGCAGCACGTCGATGTCACGGATGTGGGTGTGGGAGACGTTGGTGAGGGTGACGTCGACGTCGGTGACGACGCCGCTGGCCCCGGCCACGACGATGTTGGACGGGTACGGGTTGGCGTCGCCGACGGTCGGGCCGGTGCCGGGGATCGTGATGGGGAAGGCGTTGGCCCGGGCGTCGTTGTCCTGGAGGCGGACCTGGCCGCTCGTCGGGGAGCCGAGCGTGGCGCCGCCGGTGGGCGCGCTGAGGGTGATCGGGATCAGCTCGTCGATGCCCTCGATGGAGACGTCGTCGGCGATCGGGATGTCGACGGTGCGGCTGGTCTGGCCGTTGGCGAAGGCGACGGTGGTGCTGACCGGGGTGTAGTCGACGCCGGCGGTGGCCGAGCCGGTGCCGGTCGTGAAGGTGACGCCGACGGCGCCGTCGGCGCCGGAGACCCGGTCGATGGTCACGGTGGCGACGCCGCCGCCCTCGGTGCCGCGGGTCTCGACCTGGTGGAGCTGGATCGAGCCCGGGAAGACGGCCACGCCGGTCTCGACGGTGAGGGTCCAGCCGC
Source organism: Iamia sp. (assembly GCA_035318405.1). GTDB lineage: Bacteria > Actinomycetota > Acidimicrobiia > Acidimicrobiales > Iamiaceae > Iamia. Next base: position 1,707 of record DATHEV010000335.1, on the reverse strand, counting down.
CGCTGAGGGTGCCGAGGTCGCCCGAGGCGTCGTCGGCCACGTACAGGTTCCAGACGCCGTTGGGGTTGGTGCCGTTGAAGGCGGCGAAGGTGGTGGCGTAGGGCGCCGCCGGAGCGGGGGCCGGCCACAGGTCGCCGGTGAAGCCGTTGGAGAGGTTGGTGGGCTTGTAGGTGCCCGAGCCCAGACCGGTGTCGGGGGCGGCGCTGGCGGCGGCGTCGTCGAAGGTCGGCGAGACGTTGGTGACCGTCTCGTTGCCACCGACGTCGGACATCACGATCATCTTCTGGCCGCCGGGCCCGACGAGGAGGACCTCGACGTCGCGGACGTTGCTGTGGGACAGGCCGTTGAGCTTGACCGTCACCTTGGTGGTGGTGCCGGTGAGCCCGGAGACGGTGACGGGTGCCGGGTAGACGCTGCTGGCGCTGTGGTCGGGTGCGGCCAGTCCGCCGGCCGGGATGGCGTGGGCCGAGGCGTTGGTGACCGTCTGGGTGTCGGCCGCGGCGGGGGCGGCGCCACTGATGACGGCCAGCGTGGCGGCCAGCGCGACCAGCAGGCTGACGGCGGTGACACGGGGCACACGACCCCAGCGGCGAAGGGCTAGGCCACCATGAGCTGGCGTCGGCATATTCGGTTCCTCCCGGTCCCAGGCGGCCGACGACAGGGGGCGTCACATCGGCGCACGAAACGTAGCGGCCGGAATGCTGTCCGTCCACCGTTTGGTGCGGAGGGTGTCGCTATTCACCCAGAGGGGTGGTTTATCTCACGTCACGATCAACTCGTACCGGGCCCGTCCGGCCTCCGGGACGATGGGCACGATGAACAGCTCGACCGGCCCGGTCCCCGGGAGATCGAGCCGGTGGATGCCTTGCTCGAGGGGCTGGTCGAGGGGCCCGGCCAGTACGGCCGAGTAGGGGACCAGACCGCTGGGGCTGCGCCGGAGGCGGGCGTCGACGGAGACCAGCTCGAGGTCGGGGCCGTCGTCGCACGCGACGGTGATGCCGACGTTCTCGGCCAGGTCGGCGTAGGCCGGGATGCCCGACAGGTCGGCCCCGGGGGCGGGTTCCGGCGCGTCGGCATCCCCCGGCCCGGGCGCGTCGGGGGACGCGGTCGCGCCGGAGGACGGTGGTCGCTCCATGCCCAGGTGCAGCGGGCCCACGGGACCGGTCTCCACGAAGCCGAGGCGCTCGTACAGCCGGCGGGCGCCGGAGTTGGCCACCTCGACGTTCAGGTGGACGGGGACGTCGGCGAGGTCGGCCTCGGCGAGGACCTGCGTCAGCACGGCGGTGCCCAGGCCGTGGCCCTGGAGCCCGGGGACGACGGCGATCTCGACGATCTCGATGCCCGCCTCGGTGTGGTCGAGGTCGAGCTGGCCGACGGGGACGTCGTCGAGGGTCAAGATCCCCAGGGTGGCGCCGGGCCGGGTGGTCTGGCGGTGCTGCTCGCGGGCGCGCAGCTGGAGGTCGACGAAGGACTGCTGCTCCTCGGCGCCCCACCCCATGAGGGTCAGCTCGTCGCGCCGGCTGGCGGCGAAGAGGGCCCGGAGCAGGCCGGTGTCGTCGTCGGTGCGGGGCCGTCGGGCGAGCAGCCCCAGAGGGGTGGCGATCGGGGCGGGGCCGGGGGTCACGGCGGGGCACCGTACCCTCGCGCCCGTGGATCCCGCCCTCGACCGCTTCCGGCGACGCGTCCTGGCCGATCCTGCCCTGCGGG
>DATHEV010000334.1:0-5408 GCA_035318405.1 Iamia sp. | reverse complement strand
CCCGCACCTTCGCCACCACCGGCGGCGCGGTCACCGGCGCCCTGAACTACTCGTTCGACAAGTACCGCATCGAGCTCGCGGCCCAGCCGACCTTCGTCGACGGCGCCGACCCGGCGGCCAACGCCGCCCCCCAGGAGCCCGATCGCGACCTCGAGTACTCGGTCGGCAACATCAACGTCGAGAACCTCTACGACCGGCGTGACGACCCCACCGACGGCTGCGACTTCACGGGCAACCCGGGTTGCACCGGCGTGAGCCCGCCGTTCGACTACGTGCCGGCCAGCGACCAGGTCTACGCCGACCGCCTCGCCGGGCTGTCGATCCAGATCCGCGAGGCCCTGCACTCGCCCGACATCGTGACGGTGCAGGAGGCCGAGGACCAGGACATCTGCTCCGTCTCCGGCACCGCCCTCACCTGTGGTGGCGCCGAGGCCGGCGACGGCAAGCCCGACACCGTCCAGGAGCTGGCCCTGGAGATCACCGCCGACGGCGGGCCGGTCTACGACGTGGCCTCCGACCGCGACGGCGCCGACGCCCGTGGCATCCACAACGCCTTCCTGTACCGGGCCGATCGGGTCGGCCTGCCCGACCCCAACAGCGGCGACGCCGTCCAGGGGTCCGATCCGGACGTCGAGTACCGGGGCGACGCCCTGGCCTACAACGCCGACGTCCAGAACCCGAAGGCGCTCAACGCCGACCTGCCCGACGACGTCGACACGTCGACCGGCGTCGACGGCTCGAACGTCTACACCCGCGCCGCCCAGGTCGGTCGCTTCTTCATCTTCCGCGAGAACGTCGACGAGGGGCAGCCGGTCGAGCTGTGGGTGGTCAACAACCACTTCTCGTCCGGGCCCGACGGGCGCATCGGCCAGCGCACCGAGCAGGCCGCCTACGCCGCCGCCATCGCCGATGCGATCGACACCCAGTCGGCCGGCGCCTACGTCATGGTCGCCGGCGACCTCAACGTCTTCCCCCGGCCCGACGACCCCATCCCCCCGCCGGACGGTCCCAGCGACCAGCTGGCGCCCCTCTACGACCAGGGCCTGTTGAGCCTGTGGGACGTCCTGGTCGACGAGGTCCCCGCCGCGGCCTACTCGTACGTCTTCGAGGGCCAGGCCCAGACCCTCGACCAGCAGTTCGTCGTCCCCAACCTCATGGACGTCCTGGTCGAGCAGCGCGTGGCCCACGTCAACGCCGACTGGCCGGCCGAGCACCAGCCCGCCACCGGCCGGGGCGTGAGCGACCACGACCCGTCGGTCGCCCGGTTCTCCTTCCCGGTCCCGCCGGTGCCGGAGCTGGACGACGAGGACTTCGTCACCCAGCAGTTCCAGGACTTCGTGGGCCGGCCCCCGACGGCCAACGAGCTCGAGGTCTACACCGAGGCGCTCGAGGACGAGTCCCTGATCCGGGCCCGGCTGGTCGACAACCTGCGGCGCATCGCGTACGACCCGCTCCGGGCCCCGGTCATCCGCCTCTACATGGCCGCCCTCGGCCGCCGGGCCGACTTCGGCGGGGTCGAGTACTGGGCCGACCGCTTCCAGCGCGGCCTGTCGCTCCGGCAGATGGCGCGGATGTTCGTGGCCTCGCCGGAGTTCCGCACCGTGTACGGCGAGCTCGACGACACCGAGTTCGTCCAGCTCGTCTACGAGAACGTGCTCGACCGCCCGGCCAGCCAGGCCGACCTCGACTACTGGGTCGGGCGTCTCGAGACCGGGCTCACCCGGGCCGAGATGATGGTGTTCTTCTCCGAGAGCGCCGAGAACAAGACGCTGACCCGGCCCACGGTCGACGCCAGCGAGATCTCCTTCGGCCTGCTGGCCCGCACCCCGACGCAGTCCGAGCTGAACTCCGCCGCGGCCCGGGTCGGCACCCTCAGCGGCCGCCTCGAGGTGATCGCCGAGATCATCACATCGCAGGAGTACGCCGACAGGGTGGGCGCGACGCCCCCGCCGTAGCCCACCGGATCGTCGGCTCGGCCCGCCGCCTGGCAGGCTGACCCCACGGGCGACCACCCGACCACCGCGGCTGGTGGAGAGGTGGTCGCCCGTACCGCGCCCCGGATCGACCATCCCCGACCCGTCGGTCCGACGGTGAACACCCTGGTCAGGACGTCGCCAGTCCGCGTCCAGGCCGTCACCGCTATGCTGTCGTCCCTCACCTGCGATGGGTGGGGCGCTGATCAGGCGTGGGCTTCGGCCCACGCTTTTTCTTTGGACAAGCAAGTCTTTGGACGAGCAAGTCTTTGGACGAGCAAGTCTTTGGACGAGCAAGTCCCTGGACGAGCAAGTCTCCGACGAACGAGGAGGTGACCGCCGATGACCGTGATCGATGACGTGCACGCCCTCACCGAGCCCGTGTGCACCAGCGCGGGGCTCGAGCTCGTCGACATCGAGCTCGAGAGCGGCGTCCTCCGCATCACCGTCGACCAGGAAGGGGGGCTGCCCGTCGGCGCCCTCACCTCGGTCACCCGCCAGATCGCCCTCCTCCTCGACGAGGACGACCCGATCCCGGGGCGCTACACCCTCGAGGTCTCCAGCCCCGGGCTCGAGCGCAAGCTGCGCACCCCGGCCCACTTCCTGCGGGCGGTGGGCGAGACCGTGACCCTCCGCACCAGCACCCGGGCCGAGGGCGGACCCCGCCGGTTCCAGGGCACGCTCACCGCCGCCGACGACGACGGCATCACGGTCGTGCCCGACCAGCCGCGGGCCGACGACCCCGAGACCGGCGTCATCCTCCGGTACGACCAGATCGACAAGGCCCGCACCGTGTTCGTGTGGGACGCCGAGTCCAAGGGCTCGAAGCACGAGAAGACCCCCTCCAGGAAGAAGGCATCGAAGCAGTGAGCGAGCGCAGCGAGAGAACCAGGCAGCACAGCCATCTCTGCGGCGCAGCCGCCCGGCTCACTGGTGCCTTCCAGCCGACACGATCGAACGATCTCTACGAGATGAGGACACACCAGTGAGTCGTGAGCTCGACATGATGGAGGCCCTCCAGGCCCTGGCCGCCGACCGCGGCATCACGCTCGACACCCTGATGGGGGCGCTGGCCGATGCCATGGAGATGGCCTACGCCAAGATGCCCGGGGCCAAGGACTACGCCTGGGTCACGATCGACCCCGACACCTTCGACATCCGCGTCTGGTCCCAGGACCTCGACGAGGACGGCGAGCCCTACGGCGACGTGGCCGATGTGACCCCGCCCGACTTCGGTCGCATCGCCGCCCAGACCGCCCGCCAGGTGATGAACCAGCGCCTGCGCGAGGTCGACCGGGAGATGAAGTACGAGGAGTACTCCGGCCGCGAGGGTGACATCGTCACCGGCATCATCCAGCAGGGCGACTCCCGCTACACGCTCCTCGAGCTGAACCGCGGCGTCGAGGCCCTGCTGCCCCAGGCCGAGCAGGTGCCGCACGAGCGCCCCCAGCCCAACTCGCGGCTCAAGGCGTACATCGTCGAGGTCCGCAAGACGGCCAAGGGCCCCCAGATCGTGGTCAGCCGCACCCACCCCGGGCTGATCAAGCGCCTGTTCGAGATGGAGGTGCCCGAGATCGCCGAGGGCATCGTCGAGATCAAGGCCTGCGCCCGCGAGCCCGGGCACCGGACCAAGATCGCCGTCTGGTCGAACGACACCAACGTCGACCCCGTCGGCGCCTGCGTCGGCGCCCGTGGTGCGCGCGTCCGCATGGTCGTCAACGAGCTCAACGGCGAGAAGATCGACATCGTCCCCTTCACCGAGGTGCCCGAGGAGCTGGTGGCCAAGGCCCTCGCCCCGGCCAAGGTGAAGGAGGTCCGGCTCGACTACGACACCGGTACCGCCACGGTCATCGTCCCCGACTTCCAGCTCTCGCTGGCCATCGGCAAGGAGGGCCAGAACGCCCGCCTCGCCGCCCGTCTGTCGGGCTGGCGCGTCGACATCAAGAGCGAGACCCAGCTGGCCGAGGAGGAGGCCTACGCCAACCAGGACTGGGCCGAGGGCGAGTGGGTCACCAACGCCGCCGGCGAGCAGGTCTGGCAGCCGGCCGACGGCAGCGAGGCCCTCTCGGCCGAGGCGTGGGCCGAGGCCACCGAGCAGATCGAGGCCGACGCCGATGCCGCCGCCGCAGCCGGCGACGGTGAGGGCGACAGCAAGGGCGCGGCCGATGAGTCGATCAGCGTCGACCCGGACGCCAGCGGCGACGAGTCGGCCGTGGCCGACGAAGCCGCGGCCGAGGCCGATGTGACCGACGCCGTCGAGGGCGACGAGCCCGACGCCGACGCCCCCGAGACGCCCGAGGCCGCCATCGCCGAGGGCACCGTCGAGGACGCGGCCGTTGACGAGCCGGCCGCCGACGCCGACGAGGCCCCGGGCGAGGAGCCCGAGGAGCAGGCCTGACGGCCCCCGGGCCCGAGCGCACCTGCGTCGGCTGCCGCCGTCCGGCGGCGGCCGCCGAGCTGCTGCGCGTCACCCGTACGGGCGATGGCGGGCTGGCCGTCGGCCGCGCCCGGCCGGGTCGGGGCGCCTGGCTCCACCCCGACCCCACCTGCCTGGACGCCGCCGTCCGGCGCCGAGCCTTCAGCCGGGCCCTCCGTGCCCCCGTGCGCGACGGCGCCGCCGACGCCGTCCGGGTGGCGATCGAGTCCTGACTTGGCACACTGGGGAGCCGTGCCGATCGTCTCGCGATCGGCCCGAAAGACCGCAGCGTCCTGACGTCCCGCTGTCGACGGCTTCGCCGGCTGTCGTCCGGGTGCGCGAGGATGGAAGACCCGTGCGTCCCCACGGGACGATGAAACGAAGGGCTGGCAACCGACCTTGCCGAAGAAGATCCGCGTCCACGAGCTCGCCAAAGAGCTAGGCCTCACCAACAAGGAGGCGCTCGACCTCTGCGCGGGTCTGGGCATGGACGTCAAGACCCACTCCTCCGGGGTCGAGGAAGCCCAGGCCGACCGCGCCCGCCGCAAGGCCCACCGCGAGGGCATGGTCCGCGACGAGCAGCCCGAAGAGCCCGGCGCCAAGAAGGCTCCGGCCAAGAAGGCCCCGGCCAAGAAGGCCGCGGCCAGGACCGACGAGGCCCCGCCCGCTCCGGTTGCCGAGGCTCCGGCCCCGGCCGAGGCCCCTGCCGCTCCGGCGGCCGAGGCTCCCGCCGAGGCCGCCCCACCCGCCGCTGCCGAGGAGGCGCCGGCCGCCGCCCCGGCTCCGGCCGAGGCGCCCGCCCCGCCCCAGGCCCCCGCGGCCGCCGCCCGGCCGACGCCGCCGGTGGCACCGCCCCGCCCGCCGGCCGAGGCCCCCGCGCCTCCGCCCCCGCCCCGCCCGGCCCCGCCGGATCCGAGCCGTCTGGTCACCTCCAGCGGGTCGGGCCGCCCGCCGCGCCCGGCCCCCGCCCCCGAGGCCCCGGCTGCCCGTCGGCCCGAGCCGCCCCGCCCGGCCCCGCC
>DATHEV010000333.1:0-3874 GCA_035318405.1 Iamia sp. | reverse complement strand
CCCGCCACGGCGTCTGGGCCTGGCCGGACTACCTACCGGTCGGTAGGCTGGTGGGCGCCCTTGGTCACCGGGTCCGTCCCGGGGCCGATCGATCGGTCCTGCGGGCCGATCCGCAGGCCCCGCAGACCCGAACTCCCCCAGTGAGGACACCGACGTGAGCACCGCCCACGCCCTGGAGCGCGATCCCGACGAGCGGGTCAACTGGCCCGCCTCGATCCCGATGTTCGCCATTCACGGTCTCTGCCTGCTGGCCCTCGTCACCGGCGTGACCTGGCGGTCGCTCGTCCTGTGCGCCGTCCTCTACTTCGGGCGCATGTGGTTCATCACCGCCGGCTACCACCGCTACTTCTCGCACCGGTCCTACAAGACCAACCGCGCCTTCCAGCTCGTCCTCGCCTTCGGCGGCGGCACCGCGTCCCAGAAGGGCGCCCTCTGGTGGGCCAGCCACCACCGCGACCACCACCGCTTCAGCGACACCGAACGCGATGTCCACTCCCCCCTCAAGGGCTTCTGGTGGAGCCACATCGGCTGGATCCTGTGCGACAAGCACAAGGGCTGGGACCCGGACTCGATCAAGGACTTCAACAAGTACCCCGAGCTGCGGTTCCTCACCAAGCACGACTGGATCCCGCCGTGGACCGTCGGCATCGCCTCGTACCTCATCGCCGGCTGGCCCGGCCTGGTCGTCGGCTTCTTCTGGTCGACCGTGCTGCTCTGGCACGGCACCTTCACGGTGAACTCGCTGGCCCACGTCATGGGTCGGCGCCGCTACGCCACCACCGACACCAGCCGGAACTCCGCCCTCATCGCCGCCGTGACCGGCGGCGAGGGGTGGCACAACAACCACCACTACTACCAAGCGTCGGCCCGCAACGGCTTCTTCTGGTGGGAGTACGACCCGACCTACTACGGCCTCAAGGTGCTGTCGTGGTTCCGCATCGTGCGCGACCTCAAGGTGCCGCCGGCCCGGATCCTGCACGACGCCCGGGTGCGCGAGGGCAGCTTCGACGTGGGCATGTTCAAGGCCCACTGGGGCAAGGCCACCGCCGCCCTGTCGGCCCATGCCCGGGCCTCCGGCGTCGACGACGAGACCGTCGAGCTCGACGCCGCCACCCGCCGCGAGGCCATCGCCGAGCAGATGCACGCCAGCCGGGAGGCGCTCGAGGAGAGCGTGCGGGTGGCCATGCGCTCGGCCGAGGAGCTGGCCCAGCTCAGCCGCCGCCACCGCTCCCTCAACCGCGCCGACTGACCCCGCCACCCCGGCCCGGCCCCCCGACGAGGCCCCGCCACCAGGCCGATCACCGAGCGCGATCAAGGGCGGAGGACGGGCCGCCCGGCGCAGCCGCTGGGGGTCTGGGGGTCTCCCCCAGAAGGGACGGCCGGAGGCGAGGAAACGAGGCGGAGGCCGTCAAGTCAGCGCGAGCGCAGCGAGCACCTCAAGTTCGAGGAAGAACGAGCGCAGCGAGGCTTCTGACGAGACCTACTGGAGGCCGGCGTTGAGCTTGTCGAGGGCCTGCTCCTCGGTGACGTCGAGGGCGAAGCTGAGCTCGGACACGAGGATGCCCCGGGCCCGCTCGAGCATCGACTTCTCGGCCGTCGAGAGGCCCTTGCCGGCCTCGCGCAGGGCCAGGTTCCGGACGACCTCGGCGACCTGGTAGACGTCGCCCGACTTCATCTTCTCCTGGTGGTTCTTGAACCGCCGGCTCCAGTTGGCGGGCTCGCGCACGTCGCGCTTGCCGATGAGCCGGAACAGGTCCTCCACGTCGGACTTGCTGATCGGCGGGCGCATGCCCACCTCCTCGGCCTTGTCGACCGGGACGCGCAGGGTGAGCTCGCCGTGCACCATGTGGAGGACGAGGTACTCCCTCTTCTCGCCGAAGGCCTCGATCTTCTCCTTCTTCTTGATCACCGCGGCACCGTGGTGCGGGTAGACGACGCGGTCACCGACCTTGAAGGTCACGCTTTGGCTCCTGAGGGGACGAGGGCAGCGCACCAGTGTGCCACCTGAGGCTTCACGTTCCTCAGTCTGGGTGCCCGCGGCTCGGGATCTCGGCGGTGGGGAGGTGGCGGCCGTCGGGGAGCGCCTCCCAGCCGACGGTGACCGGGTCGCCGACGACGATGGCGTCGGGGTCGTCGACCCCTGAGGCCTGCAGCATCATCCGGACGCCCTCGACCAGGTCGACCAGGACCACGGCGTAGGGGGCCCGCGCCGCGGGTACCGCGCCGGAGGTCTTGGGCTGGACCGAGACGGCGTGGACGACGCCCTCGCCCTCGGCGTCACGCCACTCGACCTCCTCGGAGAGGCAGGTCGGGCAGAAGCCTCGGGGGTACCAGTGGGGCGCCTCGCACTGCGTGCACCACGGGAGGGTGAGGCGCCGCTCGCGGCTGGCGGCCCAGAACGGGGCGCCGGCCGCGGATTCGGGCGGGACGAAGCGGTCGGGCTTCTCGGCTCGATCGGCCATCAGAGCGTCGCCTCCGTGCCGAGGACCACCGTGGCCATGGCGCTCAGGACCCCGCCGCTGCCGTGGGCCACGGCGACCTCGGCGTCGGGGACCTGGCGGGGACCGGCCTCGCCCCGCAGCTGGCGCACCGCCTCGACCAGCAGGAACATCCCGTACTGGCCGGGGTGGGTGAAGGCCAGGCCGCCACCGTTGGTGTTGGCCGGAAGGGCCCCGCCCGGCCGCAGGGGGCCGTCGGCCACGAACGGCCCGCCCTCGCCCTTGGGGCAGAAGCCGAGGTCCTCGAGCGCCAGCAGCACGGTGATCGTGAAGGAGTCGTAGAGCTCGACCACGTCGACCTCGGCCGGTCCCAGGCCGGCGATGCCGAAGGCCTCGCGCCCCGAGATGACCCCGCCGGTGGTGGTGAGGTCGGGCATCTGGCTGATCATCGAGTGGGTGTGGCCGACGCCGGCGCCGAGCACGGCGACCGGCGGCTTGGCCAGGTCGCGGGCCCGCTCGATGCTCGTCAGCACGATCGCCCCGGCGCCGTCGGTGACGAGGCAGCAGTCGAGCTTGTGGAGCGGCGACGCCTCCATCGGCGACGCCAGGACGTCGTCGACCGTGATGGGATCCTGGAGACGGGCCCGGGGGTTCATGGCCGCCCACTCCCGGGTCTGCACGGCGATCTCGGCCAGCTGCTCGGAGGTGGTGCCGAACTCGTGCATGTGGCGGCTGGCCGACAGGGCGTAGGCGCCCATGGGGAGGCGGAGGCCGTGGGGCATCTCCCACTCCATGTTGGGCGTGGCGCCCGGCGCCGCCGCCCGGGTGCGCCAGCCGCCCGTGCCCCGCTTGAAGTCGGAGCGGGGTGTCGCCGCGTAGACCACGACGACGACCTCGGCCAGCCCCAGGGCGATGGCGGCCGCCGCGTGCTGGACGTGGATCTCGAAGCTCGACCCGCCGGTCTGGGTGGTGTCGGTCCAGCGGGGCGTGATGCCGAGCCGCTCGGCCAGCTCGAGGCTGGCAGCCCAGCCGGTGCCGTTGTTGACGGCGACGCCGTCGACGTCGGCCAGGGTGAGGCCGGCGTCGGCGAGCGCCTCGCGGATCATGCGGGCCTCGATCTGCGGGACGGTGCCCGGGATCTGCCCGCTGGCGTCGGCCTGGTCGGCCACGCCGACGATGGCGGCCGCGCCGCGGAGGGGATGGTGGGGCACGCCGCTCTTCGTAGCAGTTCCTTGACCGTCCGGTCAGTTCCGACACCCTCGTGAGCGGATTCACGTTGCACGGTGCGTGCAACTTCTTGCCGTCAGGCGTACTGTCGGGCCATGGAGAGCACCGCCGACCGCGTCATCCCGCCCGGCCCCGTGGAGGACTTCGTCGAGGGTGAGCCGTTGGAGACCGGCCTCAACCCCTTCGCGCCGGGGTACTTCGACGACCCC
>DATHEV010000332.1:0-4526 GCA_035318405.1 Iamia sp. | reverse complement strand
TTGGTCTTGCCGCAGGCCGACGGGAACGCCGCCGCGATGTAGCGCTTGACGCCCTCGGGGTTGGTGACGCCGACGATGAGCATGTGCTCGGCCATCCAGCCCTCGTCGCGGGCCATGGTGCTGGCGATGCGGAGGGCGAAGCACTTCTTGCCCAGCAGGGCGTTGCCGCCGTAGCCCGAGCCGTAGCTCCAGATCTCCTTGGTGGCCGGGAAGTGCGAGATGTACTTGTTGTCGGCGTCGCAGGGCCACGGGACGTCGGGCCGGGTGGTGCCGTCGGCCAGCTCGAGCGGGTAGCCGACCGAGTGGAGGCAGCGGACCCACTCGCCGTCGCCCAGCACGTCGAGGGCGCCCTGGCCCATGCGGGTCATGATCCGCATGCTCACGGCCACGTAGGGCGAGTCGGTGAGCTGGACGCCGATGTGGGCGATGGGCGAGCCCAGCGGGCCCATCGAGAAGGGCACCACGTACATCGTGCGGCCCTTCATGGCGCCACGGAAGAGGCCGAGCAGCTCGTCCTTCATCTCGGCCGGGGCCCGCCAGTTGTTGGTGGGGCCGGCGTCGATCTCCTCGTCGGAGCAGATGAACGTGCGGTCCTCGACCCGGGCCACGTCACCGGGGTCGGAGAGGGCGAGGTAGCTGTTGGGCCGCTTGGCCTCGTTCAGCGTCGTGAAGGTGCCACCGGCGACCAGCTCGGCGCAGAGGCGGTCGTACTCCTCGGCGGAGCCGTCGCACCAGTGCACGTCGGCGGGCCCGAAGACCTCCCTCCACTCCTCGACCCAGTCCTTCAGCTGCTGGTTGCCGGTGGTGGCGGTCATCTTCGATGGTCTCCTGGGGTCGAGGTGGCTCAGGACGACGGGTCGTCCGCCACCTTGGTGGGAGTGCTGTCAGGTGTGTGGGGCTCGGGGAGCGAGCCGGTCGGCTCGGGGACGAAGCCACGGTCGGGGGTGGCCCGCGGGAAGCCGGGCGTGCCCATGTCGACCTCGGACCCGAGCCGGAGGGCGGTCGCCCTCCCCTCGCCGTCGAGATCGAAAACGACGCGCTGGCCCTGGCGGAGCATGCGGAAGACCGAGCCCTCGAGGGCGCCGCGCGCCAGGTCGACCTCGGACAGGTCGGTGTCGCGCATGACGACGCCATCGCCGGTTCCGGGGTCGTAGGACTTGATCACGCCTTGCACGTGGGGCTCACCTCGTTCGCCGTGCCGACCCCGCCCACGCTACCGGGGCGTTAGGTCGACCTTCCATGTGGAGCAATGCGCTCGTCAGGCCGGGTTCAGGCCTCGACCGGCCGCTTGATGCGAGAGGCCTTGGTGATCTTGCCGGCCCGGATGCAGCTGGTGCACACGTCGATCCGCTTGGTGGTCCCGCCGACGACGGCCCGCACCCGCTGGATGTTCGGGTTCCAGCGCCGGTTGGTGCGCCGGTGCGAGTGGCTCACGCTCTTGCCGAACGACGGCTTCTTGCCGCAGACCTCACAGGTGGATGCCATCGTTCAGGGAACCTCTTGCTCGTCGTCTCGGGACCGTCCGGGGACCGGGCAACGCTACGGGCTGCGCCCCACGCGTACCAACCCGGCCCGGTCGAGGGTCCGGTCGGACCGGCTACGGAGCGATCCCGGGTGACCGCATAGGCTCCGCCGCCATGACGACCACCCGTCTCGGCGCCGACGAGATCCGGCGCGTGGTGGCGGCCTTCCGCGACGCCCTGCGCTCGCACCAGGCCCTCGTCAACCGGCTGAACGTGTACCCGGTGCCCGACGGCGACACGGGCACCAACATGGCCCTCACCCTCGAGTCGGTCGTCGAGGAGCTCCAGGGGGCCGACGCCGACCTGGCCTCGACGTGCAAGGCGATCAGCCACGGCTCGCTCATGGGCGCCCGGGGCAACAGCGGCGTGCTCCTGTCGGGGATCCTGCGGGGCGTCGCCGTCTCGGTCTCGGAGGCGGGCGGGCTCGACGGGCCGACGTTGGCCGTCGCCCTGCGGGCCGCGTCGGACGGCGCCTACGGGGCCGTCCCCCGGCCGGTCGAGGGCACGATCCTCACCGTCATCCGGGAGTCGGCCGAGGCCGCCGAGGAGTGCGTGTCCTCTGCTGCGGGCGTGCCGTCGCTGATCGAGGTCGGCGAGGCGGCGCTGGCCCAGGGGCGCGACGCCCTGGCCCGGACGCCCGACATGTTGCCGGTGCTCAAGCAGGCCGGCGTGGTCGACTCGGGCGGCACCGGCCTGCTCCTCCTGCTCGACGCCCTGCTCCACGTGGCCGACGGCCGGCCGCTGCCCACGCCCCCGGACGAGGACGCAGTGGCGGGGGCGGACCTCGAGGCGCTGCGCGAGCACGCCGACGCCGGCGACCACGACGGCCACGAGGTCGGCGACCTCCGCTACGAGGTCATGTACTTCCTCGAGGCGCCCGACGAGGCCGTCCCCGCCTTCAAGAAGGTGTGGGGGAGCATCGGCGACTCGATCGTCGTGGTCGGCGGCGACGGGCTCTGGAACTGCCACATCCACACCGACGACATCGGCGCCTCGATCGAGGCCGCCGTCGACTGTGGCCGGCCCCGCAACATCCGGGTCACCGACCTGATGGAGCAGGTCGAGGAGGAGCGCTGGGTGCGCGAGGGGGCCGAGGCGGCTCTGGCCGAACCGGCGCCGGCCTTGGAGCACGTGGCGACCGCCGTCGTCGCGGTGGCGACGGGCGACGGCGTGCGCCGGCTGTTCACGTCGATGGGCGTCCAGATCGTCGTCACCGGCGGCCAGACCATGAACCCGTCGACCCAGGACCTGGTGGCCGCGGTCGAGGCCACCGCGGCCGACGAGGTCGTCCTGCTCCCCAACAACAAGAACATCGTCCCGGTGGCCGAGCAGGTCGACGCCCTGGCGTCGAAGCCGGTCCGCGTGATCCCGACCCGGGGCGTGTCCGAGGGTGTGGCCGCGCTGGTGGCCTACGACCCCGAGGCCCCGGCGTCGTCGAACGTGGCCTCGATGGGGGCCGCCGTCTCGGCCGTCGTGGCCGGCGAGGTGACCCAGGCCGTGCGCGACTCGGACTGCTCGGTGGGGCCGATCAGCGCCGGCGACTGGCTGGGCATCGACCGGAGCGACATCCGCGTCGTCGGGGCCGACCTGGCCGAGGTGGTCTGCGGGCTGCTCGACGCCCTGATCGTCGTCGACGAGCACGAGATCGTCACCCTGATCGAGGGCGAGGGCTCGTCGGCCGGTGTGACCCGGCGGGTGACCGAGTGGCTGGGCGACGCCCACCCCGACGTCGAGGCCGAGGTCCTCCACGGCGGCCAGCCGCTCTACCCGTACTACGTGGGCATCGAGTAGCTCGTCGTGCCGGACTCGGTGTCGCCGGAGCTGGCCCACCACTTCACCGACTTCGCCCACACCTATCCGCACCTCCCCCTCTACTCCGCCATCGCCCGTGGGGTGGCGGATGATCCCGAGGTGGCGTCGCTGCTGACCGTGGCCCGACCCGGCCAGGCCCGACCCGTGCTGCTCCTGGCCGCCCTGCACGACCTGGTGCTGCGGTCTCCCGATGTGGCGGCGGCCCGCTGGTACTCGTCGGTGGGCGGGTCGGCTGTCGGCTCCCTGGCCTCGGGCGGCGATCCCTGGCCCGACGTGCGCTCGACGCTGATCTCGCACGCGGCCTCGCTCCGGGCGACGATCGCCACCCGGTCGACGCAGACCAACGAGGTCAACCGGGTCGTCTTCGTGGCGGCGCTGCTGGCCGCGGCGGCGTGCGACGTGCCCTCGGCCCCGGTCGCCCTGGTCGAGCTGGGGTGCAGCGCCGGCCTGCTGCTCGGCCTCGACCGCTACCGGATCTCGGTCGGGACGACCGTGGTGGGCGATCCGTCATCGCCCGTGGCGTGCGCCGGCTCGCTCCGCCCCGGCTCGGCCGCCCTGGCAACCCCCTCGCCGCCCACCGCCCCGTCGGGCTCGGGTGACGCCGTGGGGTGGGCCGGCTCGGGCGGGCTCCCGGTGATCGTGGAGCGGGTCGGGCTCGACCTGGCCCCGGTGGCGCTCGACGACGCCGACGAGGTGCGGTGGCTGGAGGCCTGCCTGTGGCCCGACCAGCCCGAGCGCTTGGAGCGGTTCCGGGCCGCGGTCGCCCGGCTGCGGCCCGATCCGCCCCTGGTGGTGGCGGGCGACATGGTCGACGACCTGGCGTCGGTGGCCCACTCGGCCCGCGCCGTGGCCACGGCTGTCTCCGGTGCCGACGGCGTCCACCTCGTGGTCATGTCCAACTGGGCCCTGACCTACGTCAGGCGTGATCGTCGCCCGCTGATCGCCTCGATCCTCGCCGCCCTGGCCGCCGACGGTCGCCCCGTCTCGTGGCTCACCGCCGAGCCCCCCGGCGCCGTCCCCGGCATCACCCCGCCCCCCGACATCGCCCCCGGTGGCGAGACCGTCCTCGGCCTCCGCCGCTGGCGCCAGGGGCGGGAACGTCCCCCCACCGTCGTCGGCACCGCCCACCCCCACGCCCCCTGGCTCCACCTCCTCTGACCCGAGCCCCAGACCCCCCGAGCACCCCCCGAA
>DATHEV010000331.1:0-5395 GCA_035318405.1 Iamia sp. | reverse complement strand
GACCGAGGTCGTGGCCGACGTCTCGGGCGAGGCCGGGGCCCGGCTGCTCCTGCCCCGCTCGCTGTCCGTCGACGGCGGCCTCCACGACTGCACGGGGACCACGTGCCGGGTCGCCGTCATCGACGCCGGCGACACCATGGTGGCGTTCGCCCCGCTGACCTTCGCGGCCACGGGGCACTACGAGTGGCCGGCTGCGACCCTCGACCTGACCCCGACCACGGGGCTGCTCGACGGCACCGAGGTCTTCGTGCAGGCCTCGGGGCTGAACCCCTGGTACGGCGCCGACTACCCGTGGGCGGAGATCGAGATCTGCCACGACGACGACTGCCTGCCCGGCATCGTGTTCCACCCGACCCTCGGATACAGCCGGTTCGACGTGGCCCCGGTCGCGCTCGACGGGACGGCCAGCACCTCGTTCCTGATGCGCCGTCGCATCAAGGTCGGCGGGAGCACCGTCGACTGCGCCCAGGTCGGCTGCACCATCGCCCTGTCGCAGCAGCAGTACGACGGCGTGGGCCGGCTCGAGCCCCGCACCAACGAGGTGCCCGTCTCCTTCGCGCCCGAGTGGCACCCCTGGCCCACCGTCGCCCGCTTCGTGGCCGAGGGGGTCGAGAGCGTGCGGGGCGCACCGCTCAGCGCCTCCGCTCGCACCACCCTTGTCGACGGGCTCACGGCCCGCACCACCCTCGGCCCCGACGCCCTGGCCGCGGCCTCGGCCAACGCCCCCAGCGACGCCACCGTCGGCGAGGTGACCCGCCTGTACAAGGCCTTCTTCGGCCGGGCGGTCGAGACGGGCGGCCTGGGGTACTGGGTCGGCCGGCTGCAAGCGGGCGCCACGGTGACGTCGATCGGCCGGGCCTTCGGCGGCACGGCCGAGTTCCGGAGCCGGTACGATGCCATGACCGACACCCAGGTCGTCGACGCCGTCTACCTCGCCACCCTGGGTCGGCTGCCCGGGTCCGCCGGCCGGGCCTACTGGGTCGACCAGCTCGACCGGGGCATGGCCCGCCCGACGATGGTGCTCCACTTCTCCCGCTCGGCCGAGTTCCGGGCCCGCGAGACGAACCGGGTCCGGGCCACCCTGCTGACCTGGGGCCTCCTGGCTCGGGCCCCGACCCCCTCCGAGCGGGGCCGCACGGCGGCGAACCTGGTCCCGTTGCTGCTCGCCTCGGGCGACCTCCCCCGGCCCTGACGGCCTTGGGCCGGCCTGGCCTGAGCGTGGTGGCCGCGCTGCCTAGCGTGGGGGGATGACCCGCCGCCGCACCCTGCTCGTCCCCGTCCTCGTCGTCCTCCTGGCGGTGGCGTTGGCCGGCTGCGGCGACGACGGCGACGACGAGGAGGCCGGCGCCTCGACCACGACCGAGGCGTCCTCGTCGACGGCGGGCGACGGGTCGTCGACGACCGAGGCCGACGGGTCGACCACCACCGGGACCGACGGCTCGACCACCACCGGCCCGGCCGGCGACCTGCCCGGCGAGCCCATCGACATCTACCCCTACGAGGGCGCCTCGCTGGCGGTGGTCGGGGTGGCCACCGGCGACACCCTCAACGTGCGGTCGGGCCCCGGCACCGACTTCGACGTGGTCACCGAGCTCGGCCCCC
This sequence comes from Iamia sp., assembly GCA_035318405.1. Taxonomy (GTDB): domain Bacteria; phylum Actinomycetota; class Acidimicrobiia; order Acidimicrobiales; family Iamiaceae; genus Iamia. The sequence continues at coordinate 3,793 of DATHEV010000331.1, read as the reverse complement.
TCTCGCAGGACGCCATCGCCACCGGCCAGAACCGCACGGTCGACGACGACTCGCTGTGGGTCGAGGTGGAGGCCGACGGCACCACGGGCTGGGTCAACGGCGCCTACGTGGCCGAGCCGGGGCAGACGACGGACATCACCGCCGGCGTCGGTGCCGCCGGCGGCGAGACCATGGCGGACATCGGCGAGGCCGTCGCCGCCACCCGGGCGTCGGTGGAGGAGGGCCCCCAGCCCACCGTCACCGTCGTCGACGGCCCGACGGTGGACGGCGACGGCCGGATCACCGTCGACGTGATCGGCCTGGCCGACGACGCCGTCAAGGGCGAGCGGCTCCACATCGTGGCCGCCCCCGACGCCAGCGGCGAGGGCTTCACCGTCACGAGCGTCGAGGCCACGGCGCTGTGCGCCCGGGGCGTCACCGCCGAGGGCCTGTGCACCTGACCGTGGCGCCGTCGTCTCGGGCCCGCGGACCACGGGGAGGCGCAGTGCGAGGACGGCGACGAGCGACGGTGGCGGTGCTGGCTCTGGTGGCCGGGCTGGCGCTACCCGGAACGGCGACCGGGGCCCAGGTGGTCGGCGTGCCCGGCGACCCGACCCCACCCGTCGGTCTCCTGCCCGTGCCCGACCCCCTGCCGCCCGGCCCGCCCGGGTCGGTCATCGCCTCGGAGTCGTTCGCCGTGGACTCGTACCCGTTCGCCGTCGAGGGCCACCAGCTGCTGTACCGCTCGACCGACCGCTTCGGGACGAGCCTCCCCGTGTCCGGCGCCCTCCTGGTCCCCACCGGCGTGCCCGCTCCGCCGGGCGGCCGGCCCGTCGTCGCCGTCCCCCACGGCACGGTGGGCATCAGCGACGGGTGCGCCCCGTCCGTCGACGTCCAGTACTCGGGCCATGTCGTCTACGACGACGTCCAGGCCCTGCTGGCGGGCGGCGCGGTCGTGGTGGCGACGGACTACATCGGGCTGGGCACGCCCGGCGTCCACCCCTACCTCGACGGGATCGACGCCGGCCGGGCGACGCTCGACTCCATCCGGGCGGCCCGCGACTTCGGCGGCACCGGCCCGGCCGCGGTCAGCGGCCTGTCGCAGGGTGGCCACGCCACGCTCTACGCCGGCTCGGAGCACACCGCCGGCTACGCCCCCGACATCGACCTGCGGGCCATCGTCCCGGTGGCGGCACCGTCGTTGCTGAGCGGCATCTACGCCGCGCGCGACGTCTTGCCGAACGCCGCGTCGTACCTCGGGATCGGGCTCACGGGCATCGTGGCCGCCCGCCCCGACCTCGACCGCACCGAGCTCCTCACGCCCGCCGGGCAGACGGCGTACGACGCCTTCGCGGCGGAGGACTCGGACCCCGAGCGGTGTGGCTACAGCGCCTTCGACGGCGGGGACATCGAGGACTTCGTCGCCGCCGACCCGCTGACGTTGCCGGACTGGCGCGACGCCCTCGTCGCCAACGAGCCCGGCTCGTTCCCGATCGACGTCCCCGTGCTGATGGTCGCCAGCGAGGGCGACTCGACGGTGCCCCGGTTCATCACCGACGACATCTGCGTGAAGCTGACGACCCAGGGCGCCGACCTGCGGGTCTGGATGTACGACGACGAGGAGCACGTCGACGTGAACCTCGAGTCGGCCGACGACCGGGCCACCTGGATCCTGGCCCGCCTGGCCGGCGAACCGCCCACCCGGGACGTCGACTGGATCGGCGAGGTCCCCGAGGTGATCGACGCCTGTGCCACCGCGGAGCTCCCGCCCGGCGTCGACCCCGGCCCCGGCACCGACACCCCACCTGCCCCCGCCGCGCCGGCCGCCCCCATCGTCGCCGCCGCCCGGTTCACCGGCTGAGGCGCGGGCGTCGGACCTCGTCACGGGGCAGTCTGGTCCCGTCGTCACCGACCGAGGAGGCCACGTGACCAAGGTGCTGAGGCCCGAGGCCTACAAGGACAAGGGCGCGGGCCGGCTGAAGCGGAAGGCCTACGAGGCCGAGGTGGCCCGGCTCCAGGTCGAGCTGGTCAAGCTCCAGGAGTGGGTCCGGGCCGAGGGGCGCCGGGTCGTCGTGGTGTTCGAGGGCCGCGACGCCGCCGGCAAGGGTGGCGTCATCACCCGCATCACCGAGGTGACCAACCCTCGCATCGTCCGCGTCGTCGCCCTGGGGACGCCCAACGACCGCCAGCGGACGCAGTGGTACTTCCAGCGCTACGTCGAGCAGCTCCCGGCCGCCGGGGAGATCGTTCTCTTCGACCGCTCCTGGTACAACCGGGCCGGCGTCGAGCGGGTGATGGGCTTCGCCGACGACGACGAGGTCGAGGAGTTCCTGCGCGCCGTCCCGCAGTTCGAGGGGATGCTGCTGCGGTCGGGCATCGTGCTGGTGAAGTACTGGTTCTCGGTGAGCGACGACGAGCAGGAGCGCCGGTTCCAGAAGCGCCTGACCACCCCGACCAAGCGGTGGAAGCTGTCGCCCATGGACATCGAGTCCCGCAACCGGTGGCAGGACTACTCGCGGGCCAAGGACCTGATGTTCGCCCGGACCGACACCGACGAGAGCCCGTGGTGGGTGATCGACGCCGACGACAAGCGCCACGCCCGCCTCAACTGCATCAGCCACCTGCTCTCGCTGCTGCCCTACGAGGACCTCACCCCGCCGCCGCTCGAGCTCCCGCCCCGCCCCCCGCAGAAGGGGGACCACGGGCGCCCGCCCAAGGAGTCCCAGCGCTTCGTCCCCGAGCGCTACTGACCCGGTCCCGGGGGGCGGGGTCAGTCCCCCTGCGCGGTGACGAGCAGGTGCCGGCCGTCCGGCCCGGTCAGCGCCGTGCAGATCCCGCCGCCAGCGTTGATCTCCCAGAGCTGCTCGACGACCACGGTGCCGTCGGCCAGCGTGAGCCGCTCCTCCGGGTGGGTCTGGAGGTCGCCCGAGCCGGGCTCGGCGCGCGCCAGCTCGATGAGCCCGGCGATGGTGGCCTCGGGGTCGTCCGACGCCAGCACCGCCCACCCGTCGTAGCCCCCCTCGCTGGCCACCAGCGTCGCCCCCTCGGGCAGGCGCAGAGGCGCGCCGCCGGGCGTGCAGCTGACCGGCCCGCCGAAGGGGTCGCCCGCCTCGGGCTCGTCGGGCTCGGCGGCACCGGGCGGGTCGTCGGCGGCGGCACCGTCCACGGGGTCGGTCCCAGGGCCGGGCGCGGCCTCGCCCTCGCTGCCCGCCGCGGACGTCGTCGCCGCCCACGTCAGATCGATCGTGCCCCGGTACGCGCCGCCCGACTGGAGGGTGAGGACCACGGCGGTCTCGCCGTCGGACGCCGAGGCCCGGCACCGCAGGTGGTCGATGGTCCCCGCCGGCGGCCCGGATCTCACCGCGTCGACGCGGGCGGGCCCGTCCCCCTCGGCGGCGGGGTGGACCCACACGCAGGCGCCGGCACTCCCCGGCAGCTGGGGCCCGGTGGCGCGGACCTGGGCGGCCAGGTCGTCGAACGCGCCGAAGGGGTCGTCGTCGACCACGAGGAGCGCCGTCCAGTCGTCGGGCCCGTGCGGCCCCGGCGCGGCGGTCGTGGTGGTCGTGGTGGTCGGGAGCGTGGTGGGGAGCGTCCCGCCGGGAGCGGTCCCGATGACCGGCGGCAACGGGTCCGGCGGGTCCGGGTCCGGGTCCGGGGCGGGCCGACGGAAGACCCCCGCCAGCCGGGCGCCGTCCGGCACGACCAGCCCCTCGGCGATGTCGGTCCCGGGCCCGCCGGCCTCGGTCGTGGGCGGGTCGTCCTCCGTGCGGGGCTCGTCGTCGGTGCACGCGCCCGCCAGCGCCAGCGTCCCCAC
>DATHEV010000330.1:0-6839 GCA_035318405.1 Iamia sp. | reverse complement strand
GTCGGGGTCGACGCGGGCGGCGCGGTAGACGACCCGCTCGACCGGTCCGAAGATCCGATCCCCGGGGGCGCTCCCGTCGTCGCCCGCGCCGTAGACGGCGGCCATGTAGCGGCCCAGCGGGCCCATGGCCACCACGATCAGGAGCACGAGCACGAGCAGCTGGACGAGTGCGGGGGCCGCCATCAGAACCGCTCCGGGCGGACGAGGGCCACGACGAGGTAGATCACCAGGGCGACGGCCAGGACGAGCCCCACGGCGTTGTCGAGCCCGCTCACTGGTCGTCCTCGTCGGGGCCCACGAGGTGGTCGGCCCACCGGACGTAGAGGGCGGTCAGGGCGAAGAACCCGACGAGGGTGGCGAGGAGGATCAGGTCCCTCATCGCTCGCCCTCGGCGTCGTCGTCCTCGGCCCGCCCGGGGTAGCCGGGAGGGCCCTCGTGGACGATCGGCACGCCGTCGCGCACGACGACGTGGGGTCGGGTGGGGTCTCCGTCGGCCGTCGCCCACCAGTGGCGGATGCGGGTCAGGCAGCTGGTCATGGCGCCCGGTGTACGCCGGCTCCGACGCTCGCGGAACGGGCTTCACGACACCTTCACGGGGGTGGTGCGCCTCTTCACGCCGTGGGCCACACTGACCCGGTGGACGAGCTGACCGGCGTGGTGGAGGAGTGGGACGACCCTCGGGGCGTCGGCCGCGTCCGGGCCGAGGACGGTCGGGCCCTCGACCTCCAGTGCACCCACATCGCCGACGGCTCCCGCACCACCGCGGTCGGCACCCGTGTCACCTTCGTCGCCGCCCCCGGCCACCACGGCCGCTGGCAAGCCCTCGCCCTCACCGCCCTCCCGACCTAGCCCTGCGAACTCGGGGGGAAATGTGCCCCTGGAGGGGCACATTTCCCCCCGAGTTCCCAGTCGGGGCGGGCGGATCAGCCGCCGGAGCTGGAGCCGCCGGACTCGCCGGTGCCGGAGTCGTCCTCGGAGGTGTCGGGCTCGTCGACACCGTCGTCGTCGGGCTGGCCCTCGGGGGCCGGGGCCTCGTCCGCGCCGCCGTTGCCGCCCTCGTCGGTGCAGTCGCCGTCCTCGCCGTCGGACTGGCCGGCACCGCCGTCGCTGGCGCAGTCGTCGAGGTCGTCGGAGCCCTCCTCGCCCTCGCCGCGACCTTCGTCGGAGTTGGTCTGGCTGCCGACGTCGCCGGCGTCCGCTCCGCCGTCGTCCTGCTCGGTGTCGTCGGTGGCGGGGTTGCCCTCGTCGTCACCGCAGGCGGCCCCGAACAGGGCCAGGACCAGGGCGGGAGCGGCGAGAAGGGTCAGGCGTGAGCGTCGCATGGCGAGCGACTCCCCGTCCGGCGGCGACCGAACCCGAGAGGGTCAGGCCTCGGCGACCCTCACCTGGCGGGTGTGCCAGCCCTCGGCGCCGTCGGGGATCGGGGCGACGGGGTCCTCGCCCTGGGTCTCGCCGTCGCCGTCGGTGGCCCGGACCTGGATCTCGTGGTCGCCGGCCTCGGCCTGCCAGCCCACGTGCCACTGGACCCACGTGTCGTCGGACGCGACCCGCCCCAGATCCGCCTCCATCCAGTCGTCACCGTCGATGCGGACCTCGACCTTCTGGATGCCCCGGCTCGGGGCCCAGGCCACGCCGGCGATGGGCACGAGGCCGGCCATCACGTTGGCCCGGTTGCGGGGCACGTCGATGCGGCTCTGGGTCTTGACCGGAGCCTCCTTGGCCCAGCCCCGCGAGATCCAGTAGCCGTCCTCGTCGTCGAGCGTGGTCAGGCGGATCTCGGACAGCCACTTGGTGGCCGACACGTAGCCGTAGAGGCCGGACACGACGAGCCGGGCGGGGAAGCCGTGGGCGCGGGGGAGGGGCTGGCCGTTCATGCCCACGGCGACGAGGGCGGTGCGCTCGAGGTCATCGAGCGCCGAGGTCGGGAAGCCGGCGGTGAAGCCGTCGACGGCCTCGCCCACCAGCTGGGTGGCGCCGGCCTGCACGCCGGCCTCCTCGAGCAGGGTGCGGAGCGGGATGCCGGTCCAGCGGGCGTTGCCGACCAGGTTCCCGCCGACCTCGTTGGAGACGCACGAGAGGGTCACGACCTCCTCGACCAGGTCGCGGGCGAGGAGGTCCTCGTAGGAGAACGAGAGCTCGGTGTCGACCATGCCCGTGATCTTCAGCGTCCACTGGTCGGTGACGACGTAGGGCGGCTGGGGCGAGGTGTCGATCAGGTAGAAGTCCTCGTTCCTCACGATGTACGGGGACAGTCCCGGCGTCTCGAACGGGGGAGCGGCGGGGAGCGAGGCGGGCGCCGCCGGGGCCGGGATCGAGTCGGGGATCACGGCCTGCGCCTCCCGGGAGGCATCGCCGACCCCCTTGGCCAGGGCTCCGGCGGTGGCCACCGCGGCACCGGCGCCGAGGCCCCACAGGATGACCTCGCGACGGGTGCCGGCGACCTGGCCCACGGCCGCGCCGCCGTAGGGGTCGTCCGTCGGTGGCGAGGCCGCCGGGCGCCGGTCGCGGAAGAGGCGTTCGGCCCCCGGCGCCACCCGCAGCCCGAAGCGGTCGAGCAGCAGCCACAGGGTGGCGATGCCCACCGCCGCGCCGAGCAGGCCGGCGAGCACGGTGACGGCGCCGGACGCCTGCGGGTGGCGCAGCGTGGCCAGGACGCCGAGGACGCCGAAGGCGCCGATCATCGCTGCCCCCGCGCCCCGGCGGCGGACCTCGAGACGGGAGGTCAGGGGCCCGAAGGCCAGGGCGACGAGGAAGGCCCCGATCTCCAGCGCCGCCTTGTCCTGGGTGCCGAACAGCTGCACCGCCAGGTCCTTCAGGGAGGCGCTGAAGGTCTCGATGAACCAGACCTGCACCCCGAGGAGGAGGGACGGCCGGGTCGGGGTCAGCAGGTTGACCAGCTCGGTGGTGGCCAGGGCGGCGGCGACCGCGAGCAGCCCGGCGAGGGTCGTGCGGGCGCCGCGGGTCACCCCTGGACCCTACGGGCCCCCTGGCAGAGCGGGCCGTCGCCCGCCTCGGTCAGGCCTCCCGAGGGACCGAACTCGGTGGGGTAGGTGCCCGAAAAGGGGCGTCTACTCCACCGAGTTCGGAGCGGGGGTGCCGGCCGGGGCGGTGGCGTAGCCGTCGGGGTGGCTCGAGTGCCACGCCCACGCCGTGCGGAGGATGGCCCGCAGGTCGTGCTGCGGGGTCCAGCCCAGCTGCGTCTGGGCCCGGCGCAGGTCGCCGTAGACGTCGTAGGGGTCGCCGGGCCGGCGGTCACCGTCGACCGAGGGGATCTCCCGCTCGGTGACCTGGCGGGCCGTGTCCAGTACCTCGCGCACGGTCGAGCCCACCCCGGTACCGAGGTTGATGGCCGTCGTCTCGCCGCCGCCCTCGAGGTACTCGAGCGCCCGCACGTGGGCGTCGGCCAGGTCCTCGACGTGGACGTAGTCGCGCACGGCGGTGCCGTCGCGGGTGGGGTAGTCCGTGCCGAACACCGTGAGGTGCGGGACCAGCCCGGCGGCGGCCTTCATCACGATCGGGATCAGGTTGAGGGGGTTGGTCCAGTCCTCGCCCAGGGCGGCGTCGAAGGAGGCGCCGGCGGCGTTGAAGTAGCGCAGGCTCACCGACCGGGTGCCGTGGGCGACGCCGTACCAGCGCAGCATGTCCTCGACGATGCGCTTGCTCTCGGCGTAGGGGCTCTCGGGGGCGAAGGGGTGGTCCTCGGCCACCGGCAGCTGCCGGGGGGTGCCGTAGACCGAGCACGACGACGAGAACACGACCTTGTCGACACCGACGGTGCGGGCGGCATCGACGAGGGCGCTGGTCTTGGCCACGTTGTTGCCGAAGTACTTGCCGGGGTCCTCCATCGACTCGCCGGCCGCCTTGTAGGCGGCGAAGTGGACGATGCTGTCGACCCCGTGCTCGGTGATGGTCCGCCGCACCAGGTCGGCATCGGCGATGTCACCGACCACCAGCGGGGCGCCGAGGGCGGCCTCGCGGTGGCCACCCTCCAGCGAGTCGAGGATGACGATGTCGCGGCCCCGCTCGCGCAGCATCCGGGCCGTGTGCGATCCGATGTAGCCGGCCCCGCCGGTGACGAGGACGGTCATCCGGCGGTGCCGCCGCCCGTCTCGCCGCTGCCGGCGGCCGTGCGCTGGGTCAGCTCGACGAAGGCCGTCTGGAGCTGGTTGAGGGCCTGGTTCAAGGTGGCCTCGTTGTCGCCCAGCCGGCCCTCGAGGGCCTTGGTCAGGGCGGCCAGGGCGTCGACGGCCACGCCCGCCTCGGACAGGTTGGGCGGCTGCTGCGACAGGTGGATGGCGGCCAGCTCGTAGAGCCCCATGGCGTGGTTGGCCACCACCACGGCGGCCGGCGTGCTGGCGATCTCGGCCCGGGCCTGGGCCATCTCGGCGATCATCTGCTCGGCCTGGGCCCGCTCCTCGGGCGACATGGCGGCCAGCGCCGCCTCGGTCTCCGGGTCGAGATCGAGGGCCGGGCCGGCACCCGGATCGGCGCCGCCGGCGGGGGGGTCGGAGGGGGACGGGCGGGGCACCTCGTGCTCGCCACCGGGGGTCCACAGGCTCATCTTCTGGTCACCTTCATCACGTCGTCGGGGGCGCACGGTTGCTTCGTCGCGCGGAACGCCCGTACCCTAGGCGCACAACCGAAGACGGAAAGCGGGACCTCCGGGTCCCCACCCGGCCATCACTGGTGCGCCGGGTCGATCGATGCAGCGCCCATCCAGGGCGCGTTCGCGGACGTCGGCTCTCCGACGTCCGCTCCGTCGTTTTCGGATCGGACGGCTCTCCGGCTGCACACACCCGTCAACGGAGGACATCCTCACCGCATGAAGGAAGACCGGCCATAGCTGCGCCGCACAACGACGAGCCGCGCATCAACGATCGCATCCGGGCCCGCGAGGTCCGGCTGGTGGGAGCCGACGGCTCCCAGATCGGGATACGACCCCTGCCCGAGGCACTGGCGATCGCCCGTGAGCTCGACCTCGACCTCGTCGAGGTGGCGGACAAGGCCAACCCCCCTGTCTGTCGGATCATGGACTACGGCAAGTACAAGTACGAGGCTGCGCAGAAGGCCAAGGAGTCGCGCAAGAAGAGCACCAACGTCGTCATCAAGGAGATGAAGTACCGGCCCAAGATCGGCGCCGGCGACTTCGACACCAAGACCAAGAAGGTCGAGAAGTTCCTCGGCGAGGGTCACAAGGTGAAGGTGACGATCATGTTCAGGGGCCGCGAGATGGCCCACCCCGAGCTGGGCAAGAAGATCCTCGACCACGTGGCCGAGGAAGTGGTCCACCTGGCTCGCGTCGAGGTGTTCCCCAAGCTCGACGGTCGCAACATGATCATGGTGCTCGCTCCTGACAAGAAGGCCCAGGCGGCTCACGCCAAGGCCCTCGAGGAGGAGGCGAACGAAGCTGCCGCCGCCGCCCAGGAGGAAGCCCGCATCGAGACCGGTGGCGCCGCCCCTGCCATCGACATCACCGGCAATGGTGCCGAGGCTCCCGGCGTCGCCCCCGCCACCCCCGATCCCGAGTCCACCACGGCCTCCACCGAGACCGAGCCAGACACCGAGTCCGAGCCCGAGGCCACCGTGCCCGAGGCGGAGGCCACCGAGGTCGACACCGAGGAAGAGGCCATCGCCTCCACCGAGGCCTAGCCCCAGAGAAACGCCGGGCCGTCCCGGCCCGAACACCGAGGACAGACGAATGCCCAAGATGAAGACCCACAGCGGCGCGGCCAAGCGCTTCAAGCGCACCGCCGGCGGCAAAGGCAAGCTCCGCCGCGGCCAGGTCGGGATGAACCACATCCTCGAGAAGAAGCCCTCGAAGCGGACCCGCCGGCTCGCCGGTTCGGTCGACGTGGCCAAGGGCGATGCCGATCGCATCAGCCGCATGCTGGGCGACCGCTAGCCCACCCGGGCGACCGCCCACCCCGTCGAGAACGAGCAGAGAGAGCAAGAGGAGCAGATCAATGGCCCGCGTGAAGCGATCCGTCCACAGCAAGAAGCACCGCAAGGCGACACTCGAGCGCGCCAAGGGCTACTACGGCAACAAGAGCCGGTCCTACCGCGCCGCCAACGAGCAGGTGATGCACTCCCTGCAGTACGCCTACCGCGACCGCCGGGCCAAGAAGGGCGAGTTCCGCAAGCTCTGGATCCAGCGCATCAACGCCGCCTGCCGTGAGAACGGCATGTCCTACAGCCGCTTCATCAGCGGCCTGCGCATCGCCCAGGTCGAGGTCGACCGCAAGGTCCTGGCCGACCTGGCCGTCACCGACCCGCAGGCGTTCGCCGCGCTGGTGAAGGTCGCGGCCGAGGCCCAGCCCGCCGCCTGACCGGCACCCGGGGCCGCGGTGAGCGAGCGCAGCGAGCGCAGCGAGCGAACGAGACGGCACAGCTCTCTCCCCGGCGGAGCCGGCTGCGCTCATCGGTGCTCGGTGATGGCGGACGGGCTGGATGCCTCCCCCATCTTGATGGCGCGCCGATGAGCGCCCCGTACGGATCGATCCAACCGCCGTCGGTGCCCTCGGGCGCCGGCGGCGGTGGCGCGCCCGTGCCCGCCGTCGAGACCGAGCCGCTGTCGCCCCGCAACGCCCGGGTGGTGACGCTCGGGCGTCTGGCCCGCCAGCGCCGGGCCCGCGACGCCGAGGGCTGCTTCGTGATCGACGGCCCGGTGCTGCTGGCCGACGCCGTGCGCGACGGGGTCGTGGTCACCGACGTGTTCGTCGACCCCGAGGCCGGTGATCGACCCGACGTCACCGCGGCCGTGGCCGCGGCCGTCGCCACCGGGGCCCGGGCCTGGTCGGTCACCGGTGGGCTCCGGCCCCACGTCGAGGTGACCACCCCCC
>DATHEV010000329.1:0-2080 GCA_035318405.1 Iamia sp. | reverse complement strand
ACGGCGTCGAGCGCGACGAGGAGCGTGGGGATGTCGGAGGCGGCGTCGCCGTGCGCGGTCGACCCGCCGATGGTGCCCCGGTGGCGCACCTGGGGATCGCCCACCTCGTGGGCCACCGTAGCGAGGATGGCGCAGTGCTCGGCGAGCACGGGCGACACCTCGAGGTCGCGGTAGCGGGTGAGCGCCCCCACGGCGACGTGGTCGCCGGCGTCGCGGACGTACGACAGCTCGGTCAGCCGGCCCACGTCGACCAGCACCGACGGCGACGCCAGCCGCAGCTTCATCAGGGGCAGCAGCGAGTGGCCGCCGGCGAGGAGCTTGGCCTCGTCGCCGTGCTCGGCCAGGGCGGCCAGGGCCTCGTCGGCGGAGCCGGCGCGGACGTAGTCGAACGGGGCGGGGATCACGATCCACCTCCGGGCTGGGTCTGCGGGCTGACGGTGTCGGACACAGTGTCGCGATCGGCGCTGACGGTGTCGCTGGCCGACGCCGTGACCGAGTCGGACCCGCCACCCCCGCGAGCCGCCTGGATGGCCTGCCAGACGTGCAGCGGACTGGCGGGCATCCGCATCTCGGTGACGCCGAGGTGCGACAGGGCGTCGACCACGGCGTTGATGACGGTGGGAGCGGCCCCGATGGTGCCGGCCTCGCCCACGCCCTTCACTCCGAGGGAGTTCGTCGGCGACGGCGTGACCGAGTGGCCCAGCCGCATGTGGGGGACGTCGGAGGCCGCCGGCACCAGGTACTCGGCCAGGCTGGCGGCCTGCGGGTTGCCGTCGGCGTCGAACACGGCCTCCTCGAACAGCGCCTGGGCCAGGCCCTGGATGATCCCGCCGTGGACCTGGCCCTCGACGATCATCGGGTTGATCTGGGTGCCGCAGTCGTCGACGGCCACGTAGTCGAGGACATCGATCTGCCCGGTCTCCTCGTCGACCTCGAGCACGCACACGTGGCAGCCGAACGGCCACGAGAAGTTGGGCGGGTCATAGGTGACCTGGGCCTCGAGGGTGGGTTCGAGGTCGTCGGGGAGGTCGTGGGCGGTGAAGGCCTCGAAGGCCACCGCCGCCAGCGGCATCTCCTTGTCGGGCGAGCCCGCCACGCGGAACACGCCGCCGGAGAACTGCAGGTCGTCGGCCGACGCCTCCAGCTGGTGGGCGGCGATCTGCTTGGCCTTGTCGATCACCCGGTCGCAGGCCATGGCGATGGCGACGCCGCCGACCGGCAGCGAGCGCGAGCCGTAGGTGTCCATGCCGTGGGGGCTGATGGCGGTGTCGGAGTGGAGGACCTCGACGTCGGTGGGGCTGACGCCGAGGCGTTCGGCCACGATCATCGACCAGCTCGTCTCGTGACCCTGGCCGTGGGGCGTGGCCCCGGTGACGACCTCGACCTTGCCGGTCGGCAGCATCCGCACCGTGGCCGACTCCCAGCCGCCGGCCGAGTACTTGAGCGACGCCAGCACCCGGCTGGGCGCCAGCCCGCACATCTCGAAGTACGACGACATGCCGATGCCGAGGTGCTTGGTCTCGCCCGCGTCCCGACGCCGCTTCTGCTCGGTGCGCACCTCGTCGTACTTGGCCAGGTCGAGGGCGATGGTGGCCGCCCCGGCGTGGTCGCCCGAGTCGTACTCGAGCCCGGTGACGGCGGTGTAGGGGAACTGGTCCTTGGTGATGTAGTTCCGGCGCCGGATCTCGGCCGGGTCGACCCCGACCTCCTTGGCCAGCAGGTCCATGCCCCGCTCGATGGCGTAGGTCGCCTCGGGTCGGCCGGCGCCGCGGTAGGCGTCGGTGGGCGTCATGGTCGTGAACACCGACGTGCAGGTGAAGGAGAAGGCGGGCACGTCGTACACGCCGCAGTAGAGGAAGGCGCCCAGCAGCGGGATGCCCGGCGTGACCAGCTGGAGGTAGGCGCCCATGTCGGCGAGGAGGCGGACCCGGACGCCGGTGACCTTGCCGTCGGCGTCGGCGGCGATGTCGATCTCCTGGATCTGGCCCCGACCGTGGATGGTGGCCTGGGCGTTCTCGCCCCGCTCCTCGGCCCACCGCACCGGGACCTTCAGCTTGTTGGCCAGGCCCAGGGCGAGGAG
>DATHEV010000328.1:0-2469 GCA_035318405.1 Iamia sp. | reverse complement strand
GGCCCATGGCCAGCACCGACCCGAAGGCGACGATGAGCACGACGACGGCGAAGGCGATGCCGATGAGCTCGGTCTCGGGCGGCTCGACCCGGGCCAGGTACTGACCGCCGGCCAGGACCTGGAGCCCGTCGATCGACGGGGCCTCAGCGGTGATCAGCTCCCCGATCCGGGCCGACTCGGTGTCGTCCACGTCGGCCGACAGGTGGACCGGGGCGAACCCCAGCTGGTCGGCCAGGGGGCCCGCCGAGGCGATCTGGCCCGCTCCATCGGCCGAGTAGGGCGAGACGACCGTCGCGCCGAGTGCTCTCGGCACCCCGTCCTCATCGGGAAAGCCTGCGTCGACCGCGGCGAAGAGGTCCTCCAAGCCCGCGACCACCGTGGGATCGTCGACCCCCTGATCGGCCCGGAACACGATGGTGCCGGACTGACCTCCGGTGCCGAGCTCGGGGAAGTGCTCCTCGAGCGCGGCGAACCCGGCGTCGCTGTCGGATCCGGGCACCGCCGACCCACCCCCGAACGCGGGACCGATGGCGCCGGCGGCCGCCAAGACCACGACGAGGGCCGCGAACCAGAGGCCGAGGGTCGCTCGCGGATGGTCGAAGCACCAGCCGCCGAGATGACCGAGGACGGACCGGCTCCGAGGTGGCGCACCGCCTTCGTCGTCGGGGATGGGTGGAGACGGAGGAGCAGGCAGGTCGCGGGTCGAGGTCGACATGCCCGCCATCCTCGGGACGGCGGACCACCTGCGCATCGGGAGCCTGGCCCCTTCGGAGCCACCCGATCGGCCGGGTCGCGGATCGTCCTTTCGCCTGATCCCCACCCCGCCGGGCTCTCGTACGCTGGCTCCGTGGTGTTGGACAAGAGCCGCCCGTACTGGGCGGAACAACGGGTGGCCGATCCGCCCGGGCCGGCACGGCGCGACTGGTTGATCGTCGCAGTCGTGGCCGTTGCCGCGTCGATCGAGACGTTCGCTCGGACCGACCTGGTGTGGGCGGGTGCCTCCCTGGCCTTGACGGTCGGCGTCGCCTGCCTACTCCCCTGGCGCCGGGTCCATCCGCTGCCGGTGCTGCTTCTCGCCTTCGGGACGATGAGTGCAGGCCACGCCGTGTCGATCGTCCGCGACGTGGAATGGGAGGGGCTCAACACCGCGCTCTTCATGCTCGTGTTGCCCTATGCCCTCACGCGGTGGGCCTCCGGACGAGCGGTCGGCGCCGGTCTCCTCACCCTGTCGGTCCCGCTGATCCTGACCGCCGTCTCCGGCGCCCCGGTGGCCGACGTCGTCGGCGGCACGGCCGTGCTCCTGCTGGCGTGCGCCGTCGGCTTCGCCGTCCGCTACGCCGGCGAGCTCCGGGCCGAGGAGGTGGCCGGTCTGCGATCGCGGGAGCGGGAGGAGCTGGCCCGCGAGCTCCACGACACCGTCGCCCACCACGTGTCCGCCATCGCGGTGCGGGCGCAGGCCGGTCGGGTGGTGGCCGCCACCCGACCCGAGGCCGCTCTCGATGCGCTCTCGTTGATCGAGGAGGAGGCGACCCGTGCGCTCGATGAGATGCGATCGATGGTCGGCACGCTGCGCCAGGGTGACCAGGCGGATCTGAGGCCACAGCAAGGCGTCCGCGACCTGCGTCGGCTCGAGCAGCGCGGCGGCGGATCTGGTCCCCGAGTGGTGGTGACGACCGCCGGTGAGCTCGACGAGCTGCGTCCCGCGGTCGACGCCGCCTGCTTCCGCCTCGTGCAGGAAGCGGTCACCAACGCGCGGCGTCACGCTCGCCAGGCATCGGAGGTGCAGGTGCGGGTCGACGGGGACGACGACCACGTGCGGGTCACGATCGACGACGACGGGCGAGCCAGCGGCCCATCGACCCCGTCGACGCCGGGCTTCGGCCTGGTCGGGATGGCTGAGCGGGCCAAGCTCCTCGGTGGCACGTTCGCCGCCGGCCCGCGTCCCGACGGGGGCTGGACCGTCGCCGCCACGCTCCCGCGCCGAGCGGTGAAGCCATGACCATCAGGGTGCTGATCGCCGACGACCAGGACATCGTGCGCACCGGCCTGCGCATGATCCTCGACGCGCAACCCGACATCGAGGTCGTGGGCGAGGCCGTCGACGGTCGCGACGCGCTCGACCTCGCTCGCCGGCTGCGCCCCGACGTCTGCCTCTTCGACATCCGCATGCCCGAGCTCGACGGCATCGAGCTCACTCGTCGACTGGCGGGACCGGATGTGACCGACCCCCTCGCCATCGTCGTCATCACGACGTTCGACCTGGACGAGTACGTGCACGGCGCGCTCAAGGCCGGGGCCCGAGGCTTCCTCCTGAAGGACGCCGGCCCCGAGCTGCTCGCCCAGGCGATGCGCTCGGCGGCGAACGGTGACGCGCTCATCGCCCCGAGCGTGACGGCCCGCCTGCTGTCGACCTTCGCCGAGCTCGGCGCGTCGTCACGGGAGCCGGCGACGCAACCGATCGACCCGCTC
>DATHEV010000327.1:0-3051 GCA_035318405.1 Iamia sp. | reverse complement strand
CCAGCTTCGATGACGCGTTCACCGTCCATCCGGGCACGGTAGAGGTGACACGTCTGCCGTCACCTCACGCGCGGCCTCGTCAGTGGCGCCGGGATCTCCCCCGGGACCGACGCACACGGGCGAAGCGGCGATGTCCCAGCCGGCCTGGCGGCCGGGATCCTCACCGCTTCGCCCACGGTGCTGCGTCGTCCGGGCCGGCAGTTGGCACCCTGGCCGACGGCCATCGGCCGGACACCTGACCGCTCGGACATCGGCGGCGTCGTCGGAGCAAGGGCGCTCGTTCCGCAGAGGCGAGGCGCCGGGGTGCTCACCGACCCGCCAAGGTGCGTCGGCCTGACGGCCGAGAGGGTCAACGGGTCGGTCGGACGGGGTGACGCCGAGCGGAGAGCGTCACCCGCGCTCGCCGGGCGGCCGGCCGCCTACGCGGTCTCGGTGGAGGCTGCCGTTTCGAGGCCGAGCATCTCGATGGACGCATCGCGCATCAGGAACTTCTGGACCTTGCCGGTGACGGTCATGGGGAAGGCGTCGGTGACGTGGACGTAGCGGGGGATCTTCTGGTGGGCGATCTTGCCGGCGCAGAACTCCCGGACGTCGTCGACGGTGAGCGAGGCCCCGTCCTTGACGGTCACCCAGGCCATCAGCTCCTCGCCGTAGCGCTCGTCGGGGACGCCGATCACCTGGACGTCGACGACGGCCGGGTGGCCGTAGAGGAACTCCTCGACCTCCCGCGGGTAGATGTTCTCGCCGCCCCGGATGACCATGTCCTTGCTGCGACCGACGATGTTGAGGTAGCCGGCGTCGTCCATCACGGCCAGGTCGCCGGTGTGCATCCAGCCGTCGCCGTCGATGGCCTCGGTGGTGCGGTCGGGGTCGGCCCAGTAGCCGAGCATCACCGAGTAGCCGCGGGTGCAGAGCTCGCCGGTCTCGCCCCGGGCGACGACGCTGCCACCGTCGGGGTCGACGACCTGGATCTCGACGTGGGGGTGGACCCGACCGACCGAGCCGACCCGGCGGTCGAGGTCGTCGTCGGCCGCGGTCTGGGTGCTGACCGGTGACGTCTCGGTCATGCCGTAACAGATCGTGACCTCGTCCATGTGCATCTCGCCGATGCACCGCTTCATGACCTCGACCGGACACGGCGAGCCGGCCATGATCCCCGTGCGCAGCGAGGACAGGTCACGCGAGGCGAACGACGGGTCGCCCAGCTCGGCGATGAACATGGTGGGCACGCCGTAGAGCGACGTGCACCGCTCCTCCTCGACGGCGAGCAGGGTGGCCGCCGGCTCGAAGGCGGGCGCCGGGAAGACCATGGCGGCGGCGTGGGTGACGCAGCCGAGGACGCCCATCACCATGCCGAAGCAGTGGTACAGCGGCACCGGGATGCACACCCGGTCGACCTCGGTGTAGCGACACCCCTCGCCCACGAACCAGCCGTTGTTGAGGATGTTGCGGTGGCTGAGGGTGGCGCCCTTGGGGAAGCCCGTGGTGCCGCTGGTGAACTGGATGTTGATGGCGTCGTCGGGCGACAGGCCGGCCTCGACCTCGGCCACCGTCTCGCCGGCCGAGCCGAACCCGTCGCCGTCGGCCAGGAGCGTGGCCCAGTCCGCAGTGTCGAGCCAGATGACCTGCTCGAGGTCGGGCAGGTCGGCTCGCACCTCGTCGACCATCGAGCGGTAGTCGCTGGTCTTGAACGAGCTGGCGGCGACGAGGAAGCGGCAACCGGCGTGCTTGAGGGCGTAGCCCACCTCGTGGGTCCGGTACGCCGGGTTGAGCGTGACCAGGACGACGCCGATGCGGGCGGTGGCCAGCTGGGTCAGGACCCACTCGGCGTGGTTGGGGCTCCAGATGCCGAGCCGGTCGCCCTTCCGGGCCCCCCGGGCGAGGAGCCCGCGGGCGACGCGGTCGACCTCGTCGGCCAGCTCGCTCCAGCTCAGCCGGACGTCCTGGTGCCGGACGATGAGGGCGTCACGCTCGGGGTGGGCCGCCACGGCCCGGGCGAGGGCGGCGCCGATGGTCTCGTCGAGGAGGGGCAGATCGGTGCGACCGGCGTCGTGGGCCAGGGCCATGGCAAGCAGCCTCCGGAGGTCGAGGAGCGGCCAGGGTACGTCCGCCGTCGTCCTCCGTGCCCCGCGTCGCGATCGTGTCGTCCGGGCGCCGGTCCGATGCGACGATGGAGATCGGCGCCCGACGGCGAGGGGGGCGATGCCCGTCCTGGCCGGCCACGACCGGGGCGATCCGATCCGCGGCGATCGCCGACGGACTGTCCGAGCGGTGGGCCGTGGCCGTCGGCGGGGCGTCCCCCGTCGCCATCGGCGGGGCCACCCTCTGCGCGGTGGCGGGCGAGCGGTTGCTGGCGCGGCGCTGACGGGGTGGGCGCACCCCGGTGCGGTGCTCGCCGATGGGGTAGGCCACCTCGGTGTCCGCGCCGATGCGGGCCGGCGAGCGGGCTCGGCCCGTGGAGGTCGAACGATGAGCACGCCGCACCCCGGAGGCCCGGGTCCCTGGGGTCCGCCGCCCGGCTCCCCTCCGGCGGGACCGCCCCAGTGGTCGCCGCCCCCGCCCCCGAGCGGCCCGGCTTGGGCCCCGCCTCCCCCCGCGGGGCCTGACCCGTACGGCGGCGGACCGAACCCCTACGGCGGCGGGTCCGGGTGGGGACCGCCCCCGCCTCCGGGTGCCCACCCGGGCGGACCCGGCGGGCCGGGTGGACCACCGAAGCGCTCCCGCACGGGGCTGGTGCTCGGGCTCATGGGCGTGGCCGTGGTGCTGGTGCTCGTGGCCGGTGCTGCCCTCGTCTGGGTGACCCGGTCCGACGACGGGAGCGGCGGCGTCAACGACTTCGGTGCCGGCCCGCGCTCCGAGCCGGAGGAGGCCTGGGCCGTCGACCTCGACCACGGGGACGACGACGACGTCTCGGTCCTGAGCGACGGGGAGCGCGCCTACGTGCTCACCGAGACGGAGGTCGACGACGCCGAGGACTACTCGACGGTGGTGACCGTCACCGCCTTCGCCGCCGGGGACGGCGAGGAGCTGTGGGCCGAGGAGCTCGAGGGC
>DATHEV010000326.1:0-3520 GCA_035318405.1 Iamia sp. | reverse complement strand
CAGCGAGAGAAGGTCGTCCACGCAAGCGAGAATCTGCTTCTCCGCGTTCTCGTGCACCCGCCTGACCGTAAAGCTCTCGGCCCCGATGTGGCGCCAGCGTTTCGCGCCTCAGGCTCCCGGTCACGAAGAGTTGTTCATCCGCCGCCCTGGGTCAGCCGGTGGCTTCGAAGAAGCGGTCATAGATGTCGCTGCGGATGTGGATGTAGATGTCCTGGGTGACTCGCGTGGACGAGTGGCCCATCAGCCGGGAGAGGTCCTCAATCGGGATGCCTGGATCATGGATGGCCCAGGTCGCGAAGACGTGGCGCAGCGAGTGGAAGGTCCACGCCCAGGAGCGGCCACCGCGTGGCCAGACCACGAGGCGAGCGGCCGGGTCCCACACGTTGCGTCCGTAGTTGGAGCGTCGTGCCCACCCGCCCCGGGGTGCCGGGAACAAGAGCCCGTCGGCCGGGAGCTCACCGAGCCGCCGTTCGACAAGGACAGCTAGATCGACACCGCCGGGGGTGAACGCGGGGTACATGGTCGAGCGCCGCCGTCGACCCTTCGGGAGGGTCTCGTTCAGGCCGCTGCGGGTCTCGACGACTTGGCGGTCGATGTGGATGCGTCGGCGGCTGGTGCTGACCTGCCCAGCGGTGAGAGCAACGTGCTCGCCCCACCGCATCCCGGAGTATGCGACGAGCAGGATCTCGAGTTCCCGCCACCAGACCTGGGTGAGGTCAGCGGTGGCCTTGGCGAGAGCGTGGGTGGCGTCGACGGTCGGGATCTCGTCCTCGGTGATTGCGTGATCGGACGGCTCGGCGGAAGCCGCCTCCCCCTGCCAGCGCACGCCACGAAGGACGTCTTGCCGGACGAGCAGGTAGCCCTCCTCCAACCCGGCGTTGACGAGCCCCGAGAGGCAAGCGCGGAGGTGCTTGGCGACCGACGCCGTGGGTGCTTGTCCGAGGATCTGCCGGAAGTCCATCCGGGTGAGCTGACGGCACTGGACGTCGCCGATGACGGGGAGGACGTACAGATCGCAGTAGCGGGTCTGCTCGTCGCGGTGGCGGTCGGACCAGCTGGCGACGCGTGGAGGACGTCGATCGGGATCGAGGTAGTGGGCGACGAGAGCTGAGCCGAGAGCCTTGCCCCCGCTCGTCCCAAGGCCGCGGCCAACGCGTTCGACGATGTCGGTCGCCTTGGCGACCGCGGCCGCTCGCGACTTCGCGGTGGTGTCACGGGCGCGGCGGTCCTCCTCCCATCGGATGCGCCAGTACCCGCCAACCTTGGTCGGCGGGTAGGCGCGGACGCCGAACTCGAACTCGAGAACCTCGCGTTCGGGTTCGTCGGTTGCCGTTGTGCTCACTCGTGTAGCCATGCGTTTCGGCATGGACCCGGGCGCAACGCGCATGGGGGAATCCCGGGGAACTGCACCCCACCTCCGGGGAAATTCTGGCGTTCGCCGTGGTCAGAGCCCCACGATCATCTGATCGAGAGGCATGTCAACTGACTACGGATCAGAAGGTTGGGGGTTCGAGTCCCTCCGAGCGCGCCACATAGCCCCAGGTCAGAGGCCCTCTTCGGCGGAAGGCCTTGCGCCGGGGCCGCTCCGTGAGAAGCATGTGAGAAGCAGAACCCCGGAATCGTGGGGGATCCTGCTTCTCACGGCTGCTTCTCACGGGAGGCGCAGATGCCCAAGTACGAAGGCGTGTACCAGGACGGTCGAGGCCGGTGGTACTTCAAGGTCTGGCTCGGCCGCGACCCGCTGACAGGTCGCCAGCAGCAGATCACCAAGCGCGGGTTCGCCACCGCTTCCGATGCGGCGCGGGCGCGGCGCAAGGAGATGGACGAGGTCGACGAGCGTCCTCGAGCTGCGACGCTGCCCGTGACCCTGACGGTCGACGATCTGCTCGACCTCTACCTCGACGGCCTCGACGCCGACGAGAAGCTCTCGGCCAAGACGAGGTTCGACTACCGCCACAACGCCAAGTCCTACGTGCGGCCGTGGCTCGGAACGAAGAAGGTGCGAGACGTCACGCCCGAGGTGATCCTGGCGTGGCAGCGCAAGCTGCTCGCCGGCGGCGGGACGAAGGGCGGCAAGCCGCTGTCGGCCAACACCGTCCGCCTGGCCCGCTCGCCGCTCACCGGCGCGCTGAAGCTGGCGGTCGAGCAGGGCGTGATCCGGGTGAACCCGATGACCACCGTCGCCCGCCCGCCGACCAAGCGGAAGATCCCGAGACACTGGAGCCCGGAGCAGGCTCGGCAGTTCCTCGACAGCCAGAACGGTGACCGCATGTACCCGCTCTGGGCCTTCCTCCTCGGCTCCGGGCTACGGATCGGCGAGCTGGTGTGGCTGCGGTGGGACAACGTCGACCTGGTGCGCCAGCACGCCCGGATCGTCGAGTTCGCCTCGACCCTCGGGTGGGACCTGGTCGAGTCGCAGGGCAAGAGCGCCACGGCGACCCGCACGATCGACCTCGACTCCGGCCTCGTCGGTGTGCTCAAGCAGCAGCGGGAGATGCAGCGCTTCGAGGCCCGCCGGCCGGACTACGAGGAGACCGAGTACGTCTTCACCAAGCCCGGCGGCGACTACTACCACCCGCAGACGATCTCCAAGGTCCTGGGTCAGGCCTCAGCCGACGCCGACCTGCCCCGCCTCACCGCCCACGGTCTCCGCCACACCAGCGCCACCCTCATGCTCGCCAGCGGCATCCCGCCCAAGGTCGCCGCCGAACGCCTCGGCCACAGCGACCCCAGCCTGTTCATGAACCTCTACAGCCATGTCACCCCCACGATGCAACGCGAAGCCGCCGACAAGCTCGGCCGAGCCCTCTTCGGCGAGCCCTGACCTACGGCAGGCACACCATCGGTGTCTACTCGGATGTCACGGGGTCGCCACCATCCAATCCCAGGATCTCGCCGAGGTAGATGTATGTCCACAGGAACAGGTGACGGGCTTCCTCTGGCGAAACGTCGTGGTGAACTCCCGCCTGAACTCGTTCGAACAGGTCCTTTAGTCCACGCCCTAGCCGGTTTCGTCGAGAAGAGCTATCGCATCTCTCCGCGATATACTGGTTGAGACGGTTCTGATGGTGGCTCGCGGAGAGGTGGATCGTACGTCCGTCCACACTTACATCCCCTTGCGGAGGGAATACCGCATCAGCTACGCCCTCCAGTAGCCGCCGACAAGTGAACAGAGCTTGGGAAACGGAGTCCGGATCGTCCTCGGCAAGACGTCGATCGATGACGTCGATCTGCTGAAGCGATCGTTCGGAGACTGGTGCGAGTAGGCCGTCAATGCGCAAACGCACATCGTCGAAAAGGCTGGCTTGAATGTCACCGAATCGCAGTTCGTTGTATGTGCCTTCAATGAACTCATGTAGTTTCGCCAGAACTCGCGCTCTGGTCTGAAGGAGCTGGCTGAGGGCATTCGCAACCATTGCTGAATCATTGCGAGTCTCGCGAAGGGCGACCGAAGCATATTCCCCTGACACATCTGGAAGCCTCAGTGATTCAAGTCGCTGGCGATGTACCGATACCACTT
>DATHEV010000325.1:0-4063 GCA_035318405.1 Iamia sp. | reverse complement strand
GTCACCTCCCAGGCGGTGCTGATCGAGGGCGACGAGCGGGTCGTCGAGCTGTCGCGGATGCTCTCCGGCACCCCCGACAGCCCCCGCGTCCGGGAGGCGGCCGCCGAGCTTCTCGCCACGGCCGCGGCGACCCGGTCCGCGTAGGCTCGCCGGAATGGCCGAGGACGACAGCGGAGACCTCGCCGCCGACGTGCACCCCCCGGCCCCGACCGAGGCCTGGCCGCCCGTGATGGGCGTCGCCCGGGTGGGCCGGCGGACCAAGGACCTGGCCAAGCGCATCCTGCCGGGCGAGATCGCCGTCATCGACCACGAGGATCTCGACACCGTCGCCACCGAGAGCCTGATCGCGGCGGGCGTGGTCGCCATCGTCAACGCCTCGC
Organism: Iamia sp.; assembly: GCA_035318405.1. Taxonomy (GTDB): domain Bacteria; phylum Actinomycetota; class Acidimicrobiia; order Acidimicrobiales; family Iamiaceae; genus Iamia. Next base: position 3,683 of record DATHEV010000325.1, on the reverse strand, counting down.
CCTGCATCACGGGCCGCTACCCCAACGCCGGCCCCCTGCTGCTCCCCGCGGCCGGCGTGGCCGTGCTCGACGGCGTCGGCCCCGAGGTCATCGACGCCATCGCCGACGGCACGGCCATCGCCCTCGACGGCGACCGGGTCCTCGCCTTCACCGAGCCCGACGAGCCGCAGGGCGAGGAGGTGGCCCGAGGCGAGCGCCAGGACATCGGCACCTTCGGCGTGGTGCTGGAGAAGGCCCGCACCACCATGGGCGCCGAGCTCCAGCGCTTCGCCGAGAACACGCTGACCTACATCCAGCGCGAGGGCCACCTGCTGGTCGACGAGCCCGACATCCCCGAGATCGACGTCGACTTCAAGGGCCGCCAGGTGCTGATCGTCGTCCGAGGCGTCGACTACAAGAAGGACCTCGACCTGCTCCGCCGCAGCGGCTACCTCAAGGAGCAGAAGCCCCTGCTGGTGGGGGTCGACGGTGGGGCCGACGCCTTCCTCGAGATGGGCATGACGCCCGACGTGATCATCGGCGACATGGACTCGGTGAGCGAGCGGGCCCTGCGCTGCGGCGCCGCCCTCGTGGTCCACGGCTACGCCGACGGCCGGGCCCCCGGGTCCGAGTACCTGAACGAGCTGGGGCTCGAGCACGAGGTGTTCGCCTCGGTCGGCACCTCGGAGGACATCGCCATGTTGATGGCCTACGAGCGCGGGGCCGAGCTGATCGTGGCCGTCGGCACCCACTCCCACATGGTCGACTTCCTCGACAAGGGCCGTCCCGGCATGGCGTCGACGTTCCTGGTGCGGCTCAAGGTGGGCCCGATCCTGGTCGACGCCAAGGGCGTGAACCGGCTGTACACGACCCACGTCGGCACCCGTGACCTGCTCCCGCTGGTTCTGGCGGCCATCATCACCATGATCATCATCGGCGTGGTCAGCGAACCGATCCGCACCGTCGTGCGCGGTCTGGTGCTGCCCCTCCGATGATCCCTGCCCCCTTCCCCAGGCTCCCCGCTGCCGCTCCTGCTGCATGATCAACATCCGCTATCACATCGTCTCGATCACCGCGATCTTCCTCGCCCTCGGCATCGGCACCCTCCTCGGGAGCACGTTCCTCGACCGCGCCACCGTCGACCAGCTCGACCGGAACATCCGCAACGCCGAGAGCCGCATCGCCGACACCGAGCAGAAGAACGACCAGCTCGAGGAGAAGGACAGGCGGGCCCTGGCTCGCGACGAGGCCCTCATCGACGCCAGCGAGACGCTTCTCGCCGGCCAGCTCACCGACCGCCCCGTGCTGCTGGTCGTCGCGCCCGGCGTCGAACAGGCCACCGTCGACCGGCTGCGTGAGATCCTGGGCCACGCCGACGCCGACCTCCGGGGCAGCCTGGCGCTGCGGGAGGACCTGACGTTGTCCGGCGGCATCGGCGCCGACATGGCCGAGAGCCTGGACATCGACGAGGACGACTCCGCGACCGTCCGCGCCGAGGTCATCGACCAGCTGGTCGACGCCCTGGTGGCGGCGGGGGCGCCGGCGGACCTCGACGAGCAGACCCCGCCCGAGGGCGACCCCGCCGATCCGACCACCACCACGACGGCGCCGGGGGGCGAGGTCACCACGACGCTGCCGGGCGAGACGACGACCACGGGGCCGACCACCACGACCACGACCACGACGACCGTTCCCGAGGGCGATCCCGGCGACGATCCCACCGACGATCCCACCGACGACCCCGACGACCCCGATGACCCCGATGCCGAGGACCCCGATGCCCTCGACGGCGAGCAGCCCGAGGTCCTCACCGCCCTGATCGAGGCCGACCTGATCCGGCTCGACCCCGGCCCGGCCTACGAGCCGACCGACCCCGTGCTCGAGCGCACCGGCTACCGGTACGTGTACGTGACCCAGCCCGATCTCGACGCCGCCGCCGACACGCTGCTGCTGGACCTGCTCCCCGAGACCGAGACCGACCCGCCGCTGCCGGCCGTGGTGGTGAGCACCACGCCCGAGCCCCCGGCCGAGGGCGCCGAGGAGCTGCCGCCGACCGCCGTCGGACGGGTGCGCTCGGACCCGGCCCGGTCCGGCCTCTACGACACCGTCGACGACATCGACACCTACCTGGGGCTGTCCTCGACGGTCACGATCCTGCGGGCGGACGAGGGTGCGGCGGCCGGCCACTACGGCCAGGGCGAGGGAGCCACGGCGCTGGCGCCGGCCGGCAGGTGAGCGCAGGCCACGCGGCCGACGCGTCCGACGTCCCGGAGGGCCCGGGGACGGTCCGGGCGGCGGTCGGGATGGGGGCGATCACCGCCGTCTCGCGGGTGGTCGGCTTCCTCCGCGTGCTGGTGGTGGCCGCCGTCCTCGGCATCAGCCCCCTGGGCGACGCCTTCCAGTCGGCCAACTCGCTGTCGAACGTCCTGTTCGAGCTGCTGGCCGCCGGGGCCCTGTCCGCCGTGCTCGTGCCCGCCTTCGTCCAGCTGATCGACGCCGGCGACGAATCCGGGGCCGAGGAGGTGGCCGGCGGGGTGCTGGGCCTGGCGCTGGCCGGGCTGGGGGCGCTCATCGCGGTGGCCATCCTCGGCGCCCCACTGCTCGCCCACCTCCTGACCCTCGACGCCAGCGCCGAGCAGCGCGAGCTGGTGACGTTCCTGCTGCGCCTCTTCCTGCCCCAGGTCGTGCTGTACGCCGCCGGGACGGTCGCCACCGGCGTGCTCTACGCCAAGCGCCGGTTCCTGGCCACCGCCGCCGCCCCCATCGGCAACACCGTCGTGATGGTCGCCTCGCTGATCCTGTTCCGGGTGGTGGCCGGCGACCACCCGAAGCTGGGTGAGATCACCACCGCCGAGCGGTGGCTGCTCGTCTGTGCGGGGACCGGCGGGGTCGTCGCCTTCGTCGGCATCCTCCTCCTCGCCTGCCGGGCGTCGGGCTTCCGGCTCCGGCCCCGCTGGCCGGGGCGTGACCCCCGGGTCGCCAAGGTGGCCCGGGCCGCCGGCTGGGGCGTCGTGCTCCACAGCTGCGCCGGCGCCATCCTCGGCGGCGTCAACGTGGCCGCCTCGGGCGTCGACGGCGGTGTCATCGCCTATCAGACGGCGTGGGTCTTCTTCCTGGCCCCGTACGGGATCCTGGCCCAACCCATCCACACCGCCATCCTCCCGGAGCTGGTGACCGAGGTGCAGGGCGGCGACCTCCGCCAGTTCCGCACGTCGGTGCGCTGGGCCCTGGAGCGGATGGCCCTGACGGTGCTGCCGGTGGCCATCGCCCTCACCGCCCTGGCCGGGCCGGCCATGCGGATCGTCGCCTCGCTGGTGACGAGCACGGGCGACGGCGACAGCTTCCTCGGCGCCGCCCTGGCCACGCTAGCCATCGGCCTGTTCCCCTACAGCGCCTTCCTGCTGCTGGCCCGGGCGTACTACGCCCTGGGCGACAGCCGCACGCCCGGCCTCGTCTCGCTGGGCGTGGCCGCCACCGGCCTCCTCATCCTCGGCATCGGCGCCCCCCTGACCGAGAGCACGGCCCGGGTCACGGTGCTGGGCCTGGCCCACTCGGCCGCCTACCTGGTCGGGATGGTGGTCCTGCTGATCGGGCTGTCCCGACGGGTGGGGGGCTCGGTGATCCCCCGGGCCGTGATCGCCATGGGCGGGGCGGCGGCGGTGACGGCGGCCGCCGTCTGGTTCGCCAGCGACCGCCTGCTGTCG
>DATHEV010000324.1:0-8558 GCA_035318405.1 Iamia sp. | reverse complement strand
CCGCCAGGACACCCCGCTCCCGTCCTAGCCCGAGGCAGGACTCACGGGCTCAGGTGGCGGCGATCTCCAGGACGGGGCGGATCTGGTCGAGGACGTAGGGGAGCGACAGCGGCGTCGGGGTGTTGAGGGCGACGGCCTGGGCGTAGTCCATGACGGCGAAGGCGCCCCGCTGCACGGCGTCGAGGTCGTCGAGGCCGGCGATGTCGTCGGCGCCATTGGTGAGCACCATGACGAGGTCGGCATCGAGGAGGGAGGTCTGCTCGAGGCTGAGCTTGACCCGGCCGGGGGAGTCGTCCTCGGCGTCGAGGATGGCGGGGGCGATCACGAGCCCGAGGTCGCCGAAGAGCACGTTGGCCCCGTCCTCCGGATCGGACAGCACGTAGAGGGCGTCGCCCGGCACGTAGTTGGCGAAGGTGAAGTCCCGGCCCTCGAGGTCCGGCAGCGCGCCGGCCACGGCCTCGACCTGCGCCTCGACGTCGGCGACCAGCTGCGCCGCCTCCTCCGGCTCTCCGAGCACCTGGCCGGCCGCACCGGCGATGTCCTGCCACGTGTCCACCTGGCTGGTGCTGAGGGTGGAGATGGTCGGGGCGATGCGGGCCAGGTCGTCGTAGGCCGCCTGGTCCTCGGCCAGGTAGGTCACCAGGATCAGGTCCGGCCGGAGGTCGATGATCTGCTCGAGCGGCAGCGCGGTGGTGGCCGTGAGCCGGGTGGACGAGGCGAGACGATCCTCCTGCCAGGGGTGGTCGCCGTCCACCGCCGGATCGGCGAGGTAGCCGACCGGCGCCGCGTCCAGGGTCAGCAGGACATCGGTCCACTGGAGGTCGAGGGTCACGATCCGCTCGGGCCGGGTCGTGATCTCGGTCTCGCCGAAGCGGTGCTCGATGGTGACCGGTGCGAACGAGTCCGCGACGCCGTCCGTCGTGGTCGCGGCCCCGTCGTCCTCACCGCTCCCGCTGCAGCCGCCGAGGCCGGCCAGACCGATCACGACGACGAGCAGGGCCGCAGCGCGGCGGAGGAGCGAGGAAGGGCACACGACACCGGACGTTAGGTATACCTAACCGAGGCCGTCAACATCGGCCTCCGGTAGCGTCTCGGCGCTCGACGGATGGGAACGAACACGGATGGCTGCACATCTGGCACCCGATGGACCGGCCGACGGACCGGCGATGGTCGCGGCCATGGCCGCCTTGGTCGAGGCCGAGGCGGGGGCCTGCGAGCAGGGTCGGACCACCACACCCGAGGTCGTGGCGGCCATGTGGGCCACCGGGCTGATGACCCGGCTCAACCCCGCCGAGGCGGGTGGGGCCGAGCCGACGTTCCCCGAGATGATCCAGACGTGGATCGACATGGCCCGTCTCGACGGGTCGTTCGGGTGGATCGGGATCGCCAACCTGCCGTCGGCGGCGATGGCTGCGGCCTACCTGCCCGACGCCGGCTTCGCCGAGGTGTTCACCGCCCACGACGACCGCGTCACCATGGGCGGCCAGTTCTTCCCCAACGGCACCGGCACGGCCGTCGACGGGGGATACCGGCTGACGGGGGCGTGGAGCTTCGGCTCCGGCACCGGCCACAGCGAGTACGTGGCCGCCGGCTTCATGCCCATGGTCGACGGCGACCTGGTCTACGTCTCCGAGGGCATCCCCGAGCTGCGTGTCGCCGTCGTGCCCCGCGACGAGGTGCGCTTCACCGACGGCTGGCACGTCCAGGGCCTCAAGGGCACCGGGTCCTACGACTACGAGATCACCGACGTCTTCGTCCCCGCCCACCGGACCTTTCCGCTCTTCACCCGCACCCCCGTGCGGGGCGCGGGGCCGACGTTCCGCATGGGGCTGATGCCGCTCGTCGCCGCCGGCCACGCCGGCTGGGCGCTCGGGGTGGCCCGCAGCATGCTCGACGACGTCCGCCGGCTCGCCCTCGACAAGGTGCGCATGGGCGATCCCGCGCCTCTGGCCCACAAGGCGAGCTTCCAGACCGGCCTCGCTCGCCACGAGTGCATGTGGCGGGCGGCGCGGCTTCTGGTCGTCGAGACCTTCGCGGGGGTCGAGGCCACCGTCGGAGCCGGCCAGGACCTGACCCCGACCCTGCGGGCCGACCTGCGTGCCGCTGCCGTCTACGCCACCGACTGCTCCCGCGAGATCGCCCAGTGGGCGCATCTGGTGGCGGGCACCACCGCCATCAGGGAGGGCAGCCGCCTCGAGCGCGCCTTCCGCGACCTCTACACCGGCACCCAGCACGCGTTCATCGGCGAGAAGGTCGCCATCGACGCCGCCCAGGTCTGGCTGGGCCTCGTCGCCGACCCCATCGGCCTCTGACGGCGCGCCCCTGCAACGCTGGGGCGGGTCCGAACGTGGGACAGGGTGTGGGACGAGCGGCGGTGACCGAGGGGGAGGCGGGACCGATCGACCTCGAGCAGCTGTACCGGGACGAGTACGAGGGGTCGGTGCACCTCGCCCGCCTGCTCGTCGGTGATCGCCACCGGGCCGAGGAGCTGGCCCAGGAGGCCTTCGTCCGAGTGGCGCCGGCGATCGGCGGGCTCGAGGACCCGGCGCCGTACCTGCGGCGGGTGCTCGTGAACCTGTGCCGGGACCACCAGCGACGCCAGCGCACCGTGCGCCGCCACCCCGACCCGCCGGCCGCCCCCGTTCCGGGCCCGTCGCTGCCCGCCGAGATGGCCGAGGTGTGGCAGGCCGTCCAACGTCTGCCCGAGCGGCGGCGCACGGCCATCGTCCTGCGGTTCTGGGCCGACCGGCCGACCGAGGAGATCGCCCAGGTCCTCGGCTGCCGGCCCGCCACCGTCCGCTCGCTGATCCACCGGGGCCTCGCCTCGTTGGAGGAGGTGCTCACCGATGACCGCTGAAGCCCGTCTGCGCGCCGTGCTGGACGCAGCCGCCACCGCCGACCCCGTCCCGCCGGCGTGGGAGGACATCCGCGCCCGGTCGGAGTCCGGTGAGGTCCTCCCGGCCCTGCCCACCCGGCGCCCGCGGGCCCTGCTGGCCGCGGCGGTCGTCGTGGCGGCCCTCATCGTGGGCGGCGGCCTGGCCGCCCGATCGGGCGGCGAGGCGGACACGGCGTCGTCGTCCGACTCGGACTACTGCGCGGTCCTGGCCCGCCCGGCCTTCGCCGGCGTGGGCGTCGTCGTGCACCTGGAGCCCGACGTCGACCCGGGCACCGTCGACGCCGTCGGGGCCGCCATCGACGCCACGGGGGTGGCCCGTGCCGTCGTCTACCGCGACCGGACCGAGTCGTTCGCCACCGCCCGGGAGCTCTTCGCCGACGAGCCCACCATGGTGGAGATCCTCCGTCCCGAGGACGTGCCCACGTCGTTCCTGATCGAGGTCGGCGACGCCCCGGACGCCGATCGGGTGGCCGCCGCGGTCGAGGGTCGAGCCGGGGTCCTTGACGTCGACGACGACCGTCGCCTCTCCGCGGACGTCGACCTCTACGCCGAGGTGGCGGCCCTGGCCCGCGGCGGGAGCGGGGGCCTGACCGGGCGGGCGGTCGACCCGCAGGTCCTCGATGCGTTCGCCGCCGCCGCCCCGGAGGTCCTCGTCGACGACGTCCGGGCCGTGCGCGACGCCCTGGCCGAACCGATCCCCCGGGACACCCCCGGCCCCGCCGTGGGGGCGGTCCTCGCCGACGCCGGCGACCGCTGCGGCCGCACACCGCCGGCCGACCCCCACGGCGATCCGCCCACCACCGCCGCGTCCGCCGGGTCCGCCCCCGCGTCCGCCGGGTCCGCCCCCACGACCGCCGGGTCCGCCCCCACGACCACCACCGGCTGACCACGCCACTGGGCGGCCGTCGGGGGCGGGTGGGCCGGTGTGTGTGCGGGCGCGGCGGTGCCACCCCGCGGGTCGGTGTCCCGGGGGTGGCTGGATGGGGTGGCTGGATGGGGGTGGTCGTCCCGTGGGTGCCCGCCGTCAGGCGGCGGGTTCTCGGTCGCGCTGTCGGTTGCACGGCGGTCGCTTGGTGAAGGTGACCCAGTGCTTGTGGAGGGTCTCGCCGGTGGGGCCGTCGTAGGGGACGACGGTCGGCATGGCCGTCCTGGTCGGGAGGATCGGTTGGCCCGCTGGTCTCAGCACGCGCCCGGTGGCGGTGGTGAACACGACCCCGTCGGCGACGTCGGCGTTGCCGGTGATGCCGAGGAGGCCTTGGTGGTGGAGTCGGTGGTGGTGGGCGCAGAGGCAGAGGAGGTTCTCGGTGACGGTCTGGCCGTGGTCTTCCCAGTGGATGATGTGGTGGACCTCGATCCACAGGTGCGAGTCGCAGCCCGGGACCCGGCAGCCGCCGTCGCGGTGCTCGACCAGCCGTCGGATGCGGCGGGGCACGATCCGTTGGGTGCGGCCCACCTGCACGGGGTGGCCATCGGTGTGCCAGACGGCGGCGATGTCGCAGTCGCAGGTCAGGTACCGCCGCATCGACGGCGGGAGGGCGGGGCCCTTGTGCATCTCGGCCCGCCACTGCTCGCCGTCGACCGGTGCCTTCAGGTGCAGGAGGACGCCGGGCCGGGCGGAGACCTCGGCGCCGCGGGCGTCGTGACCCAGCACCGAGTGGGCGACACCGACCAGCGCGTCGGCCCACGAGATCGTGGCCACCCCGAGGTCGGCGTCGGTCCCGCCGGTGGGCCGTCCTTCGGCCTGAGCGCGGGCCTGGGCCGCCGCCCGTTGGGCCTCGTGGAGCCGCTCCCGCGACGCCTTGAGGGCGGCTTCGACGACCTGGCCCTCATCGGCCGGCAGACGGATGCTGGCCCGCCACTGATCACCCTCGTCGGTCCCGAAGCTGACGGACCGCTGCGGCCCACGTCGCTCGCCCGCGTCCCGGTCGGTGATCTCGGCGTCGAAGCCGTACCGCCGCGTCGCCGCCACGATCTGGTGCACCGTCGCGTTGACGGCCAGCTCGCACACCGACGCCTCGTACTCGGCCGGTGTGTACCGGGCGACCGTCGCCGCCTGATCGAGTGACAGCCCGCCCCGGCGGCACGTCGCCATCACGGTGGGCAGGTCAGCGGCGCGTCGCGCCAACGCCACCACCCGAGTGGCGGTGAACCGAGAGACACCGGTCTGCCACATCAGCCACTGCACCGGAGTGTGGATCTTCCACCCCTCCCACCACCCCTCCGCCAACGCCTTCACCACCAGATCCACGAGAGCCGCATCCGCCGCGTTCCGCACTCCCGCAGCAGACGCCACCGCGGCCTCGAAGGCCCGGTGCACCTCCCACTCGGAGTGCGTTTCGATCGGCGACCTCATGGGAACAAGTGTACCCCTCGCATCCGCCTCGTCAACCCGAAAAACAGGTGACGCCTGCATGAGGCAACACCAGAGACAGTTACCAACGCGCCGCCCCACCGCCGTCCCCAGCCATCCGTACGACCGTGGATGTCTAGGTCCAGTCCTGGAGGTCGGCCCAGGCGGTCTGGAGGCGGTCGGCGGTCCACTCGCCGTCGTGGACGACGACGCGGTGGCGGATGCGGACCTCCTCGCCGGCGGCCACGTCCAGGCCCTCGTGCCAGAGGAAGGCGGCGTTGAGGAAGTTCGACCAACCCTCGTCGCCGTAGGTGTCGGCCCGGGTGCTGGCGTACCAGGGCACCGGGTGGCGACGGTTGCCGGGGTGGTCGAGGAGCGCCATGCCGGCGACCACCCCGTCGGGGGCCTCCGGCGGGCGGCCGGTCAGGTCGCACCACCGGGAGCTGTCGCCGAGCACCCGCTCGTGGGTCGAGCCGTCGTCGACCATCAGGCGGGTGTCGGTCCAGTCGCCCGCCCCCCGCAGGGTGAGGCCGCCGTAGCCGCCCCAGGTGGTGAACGGCGTCCGCTCGAACCGGCAGTCGGTGGTGGGCACGAGCGTCGTGTCGAGGTCGATGGCGTAGGCGTCGGGTCCGAGGGGCACGTGCGTCCAGGTGCGGTCCTCGACGAGGGCCACGGTGGTGCGATCGGGCCGGATCCACTCGAGCCGCCCCTTCACCGCCACCACGCCACCGGCGGCCGAGACCACCGTCGGCGGGCCGTCGTGACGGAGCACCCCGTAGGCGTCGTACTCCTCCCAGAAGTTGTCCTCGTCGATGTACTTGATGGTGAACCAGAGGGCGTGGTGCCACGGGTGGTCGTCGGGGGCGTCACGGGTCAGCACGTGGCCGGCCGGCGTCCGCACCGGGTGGACGTGCGGTCGCCGGCTCGCCGCCCAGCGGTAGGTCCAGAGGCCACCGACGTCGATGCCGTCGTCGGTCTCCTCCACGGCGGTCTCGGGCGAGTCGGGCGAGGTCATGGCTGCCACCCGTCGAGGGCGGGGTCGTCGGCGGCGAGGGGCAGCGCCACCTCGCGGCCGGTGCGGGACGAGACGTACACGGCGGTGAGCACCTCCAGGACGGTCCGGGCCTCGGACAGGGTGACAGGGGGCGGCGTGCCGGTGGCCCGGGAGTCGGCGTAGCGCTCGAACAGGCCGACGAAGTCCTCGGTCTGCTCCGGTTGGGCAGAGAGGAACGCCTCGAGGTCGGCCTGGGCCTCGGGGTCGGCGGCGGTCCACGTCCACGGCTCGTTGCCGGGGCTGTAGGCCGAGGTCGACGACTCGGCCGTCAGGTGCTCGAAGCAGAACCGCAGGCGGGAGATCTCGGCGGCCGAGCCGGTGGTGGCCGACAGGGTGACCAGCGAGCCGTCGGCGTAGCGGAGGACGACGGCGGCGCAGTCCTCGGTCTCGATGCCCTCGTTCACGAGGGTCGAGGTCGCGGCCCAGACCGAGATCGGAGCCCCGAGGACGTGCACGACCATGTCGATGTGGTGCTGGGCGTGGACGGTGAGCGTGCCGCCCAGCTCGGTGGCCCACCGCCCGCGCCAAGCGGCCTCGTCGTAGTAGTCCTGGCCCCGCTTCCAGGCGACGTCGACCGTGGCGACGTACGGCCGGCCCGTGCGGCCGGCGTCGACCAGGGCCCGCAGGCGCTGGAGCCCCTGGCCGAACCGGTACTGGAAGACCGGCACGATCGTGCGGCCCGTCTCCCGTTCGAGGGCGATCAGGTCGTCGACGGCGCGCACCGAGCCGACGAGGGGCTTCTCGCACACGACGTCCTTGCCGGCCCGGGCGCACAGTGCGACCTGCGCCCCGTGCAGGTGCGGGGGCGTGCACAGGACGACGACGTCGACGTCGTCCCGGGCCAGCACCTCGTCGAGGCTGGTGACGGCCCGGACGTCCCGCAGCCAGCCCGCGACCTCGACGGCGCGCTCCTCGTCGAGGTCGCAGACGGCGACGATGCGGTACCGATCCTTGAGCTCGGCGATCGAGATCAGGTGGAGCCGGCCGATGCCGAGCCCCACGATGGCCACGCCGATCCGTCCGTCCGGGTTCTCGTCGTCGCTGGTCGGCGATCTGCTCTCCACGTCCGGGAGTCTGGCGCGCGAGGATGGTCGCCCGTGGCAGGTGGTGCGGACGACGAGACCCTCAAGGCCCGGGTCGTCGTCCTCGCCGGACCCTCCGGGTGCGGCAAGACCCGCCTGGCCGTGCGGGCCGGCGTGCCCATCGTGGCTCTCGACGACTTCTACCGCGACGGCGACGATCCCGGGATGCCCATGGTCGGCGGCCACATCGACTGGGAGGACCCGGCGTCGTGGGACGCCGAGGCCGCCGTCGCCGCGCTCGGCGAGCTGTGCCGCACCGGCCGGGCCGACGTGCCGACCTACAGCATCGCCGACGACGCCCGGGTCGGGCACCGGCCGGTGACGCTCGACGGCTCGCCGCTGGTGGTGGCCGAGGGGATCTTCGCCGCCGAGGTCGTCAGCCGACTCGACGCCCAGGGCCTCCTGGCCGACGCCCTCCTGCTGCGCAGCCCGGCGCTGGTGACCTTCTGGCGCCGGCTCCTCCGCGACCACCGGGAGGGCCGCAAGGCCCCGCTGGTGCTGGTGCGCCAGGGGCTGGCCAAGCTGCGGGACGAGCGCAAGGTCGTGGCCCGCCAGTCCCTCCTCGGCTGCCGCCCGATCGCCAAGCCGGCCGCCGCCGCCCGGCTCACCGACCTCGCCGCCACCCCGGTCGGCGCCCCCTCCTCGGGCCGCGTCGCCGCCGCCTGAGAGCGTCTGGCCCTAGCGGGCGGCGCGCTCCCGGAGGGCGAGGTAGACGGTGCGGACGGCGAGCGCCTGGCGGACGTCGCCCACGACCTCGTCGAAGAACTCCTCGCGGTAGCCGGAGTCGGTCACCAGCGAGACGGTGAACGAGAAGCCGGCCACGAAGGCGACGAAGCCCGACACGTGGAGGAGGGCTGTCGTCAGCTCCAGCTCGTGCTCGAACAGGACGCCGTCCCACACGATGTTGTTGTCGATGGCGGGCCCCAGCCACCCCTTGACCACCTCGGGGCGGATGGCCACCAGCCCGAAAACGGTGAAGAAGGCGAACACGGCCGCCGTGACCAGCGCGGCCTGCACGGCCTGGGCGAAGAGGAAGACGAGGTAGACGTTGAGCTTCTGCCGCCCGGTCAGCTCGACCGGCTGGGCCCCGGACACCGAGTCGGCCACGTCCTCCACCGGCGTCCCGGCGCAGGCCGCGACCAGGCCGCCGTCGCCCAGCTCGTCGTCGACCCGGCG
>DATHEV010000323.1:0-2308 GCA_035318405.1 Iamia sp. | reverse complement strand
GACCGCGCCGTCGCCCGACGGCCGGACGGCATGGGCGGCGTCGTTGGTGTTGGCCCAGCCGGCCACCTCGCCCAGCACGGTCGCACCGCGGGCGACGGCGTCGTCCAGCGCCTCGAGCACGAGGACGGCGGCACCCAGGCCGAACACGAACCCGTCGCGCCGCCGATCGAAGGGGCGCACCCACCCCGTCGGGGAGAGGGCCCGCAGGTTGGCGTAGGACGCCTGGAGGACCGGGGCGACGGCCGCCTCGGTGCCACCGGCCCACGCCACGTCGACCTCGCCCGTGGCGACCAGGGCGGCGGCCTGGCCCAGGGCGTGGGTCCCGGCCGCGCAGGCCCCGGCGACGACGGTGGCCGGGCCCCGCGCCCCGAACCGCTGGGCGACGGTGGCCGCCGCCGACGAGGTCGAGGCCAGCAACCCGACCGAGGCGGGGACGGCCTCGTCGCCCTCGGATCGGGCCGTGCCCACCGCCCGCTCGACGGCGATCGACGGCCCGAAGACGTTGCCCAGCACGACGGCCCGGCGGAGGGGGTCGGGTCGGGGGCTCCCGGCGGCGGCGTCGGCCTCCTCGGCGGCCGCCACCGCGTAGGCGACGTAGTCGTCGGTCCGCCGCAGCTCCCGGCGCTCGAACCACCGGCTGGCGTCCCAGCCGGGGACGGTGGCATCGATCGGGGCATCGGTCGGCCGGACGACGAGGTCCCACAGGGCGTCGGCCCCCACCCCACCGGGGCTGACGGCGCCGACCCCGGTCACGACGACCCGCCGCTGGCCGCTCATCGGCGCACCATCCGATTGCGGGAGATGCTCGACCGAAGCGCGGTCACGAGGCGCCGATGACCGCCGACGGCTCCGCCGCCGGGGACAGGGCCGTGCTGTCTGGTTCGCTCGCTGCCCTCGCTCACGGCGGGGTGACCACGATCGCCGCCACCTGGCCGCCGAGGCCGAGGGACGCCGACAGGATCGGGCCCGGCTCCCAGGGCCGCGGGCCCCCGGTGACCACGTCGAGGGTGAAGGCGGGATCGAGGGTCTCCAGGCCCACCGTCGGGAGCAGGGCCCGGCGCTGGATGGAGAGCACGGCGGTGGCCACCTCGATGGCCCCCGCGGCGCCGCCGGCGTGGCCCAGCGCCCCCTTCACCGACGTGACGGGGACGTCGGGGCCGAGCACCTCGACGATCGCCGCCGCCTCGGCCGCGTCGTTGGCCCCGGTGCCGGTGCCATGGGCGTTCACGTGGGCGACCTCGTCGGGCCGGATCCCGGCGTCGTCGATGGCGGCCCGCAGACAGGCAGCCAGCACCGCGGCCTCGTCGGACGGGGCGAACACGCCGGCCACATCGGTCCGCTCGGCGGCGCCGGCGATGACAGCCAAGACGGTGGCGCCGCGGGCCCGGGCCCGGCCCGCCTCCTCCAGCACCACGACGGCCGATCCCTCGGCCAGGGCGAAGCCGTCCCGGTCGACGTCGAACGGGCGGGGGCGGTCGGCGCAGAGCACGGTGAGGCGCTCGAAGGCAGCCACCACGGCCGGCGTCGAGGGCGCCTCGGTGCCCCCGGCCAGCACGATGTCGCAGCGGCCGTCGGCGATCCGCCGGGCGCCCTCGGAGATGGCCACCGTGCCCGACGCACAGGTGGCAGCCAGCCCGATGCTCGCCCCGCTCCAGCCGGCCCGGGCGGCGACCGCCGACGCCGGTGCGCTGACGGGGAACACGGTGCCGAACACGGGCGAGATGGCCGCCGGGCCCTCGTGGTCGACGGCCAGGACGCCCTCGGCGAGCGCCGCCACCCCCCCGTAGGCGCTGGCGATGACCACCCCGCCGCGATCGCCGGGGGTTCCGACGTCGCCGGCGGAGGCGAGGGCGTCCATGGCGGCGACGCACGCCATCTGCGTGGTCCGGTCCATGCGCCGGGACTCGCGCCGGGGCAGGTGGTCGGCCGGCGTGAAGTCGATCGTCCCGGGGTGCGGTGCGGGCCGGGAGGTGACGTCCGCGCACACGTCCCACAGGGCGTCGGCGCCGACGCCACCCGGCCCGACGACGCCGATGCCGGTGACGACCACCTGTCGGTCCGCGCTGCGCACGTCCTCACCGTAGGCCCAGCCGAACCTTGTGCGAGGTTCGCCGTACGACGGTCGACCTCGCACAGAGTTCGGTGGGGTCCGACCACCCCGCGAGACTGCGGCGATGCGCTTCGGAGTGGTCACCGGGTTCGGTCCCCGTACCGAGGGCCCGGCGGTGATCGACCTGGTCACCACGGCCGAGGGCCTCGGCTACGACTCGGTCTGGCTGACCGAGCACTTCGTCGTGCCCGAGACCTA
>DATHEV010000322.1:0-3676 GCA_035318405.1 Iamia sp. | reverse complement strand
GCCGGGCGGGTCGGCGATGTCGCCGCGCGGCAGAACGACGCCCCGGTCGACCAGCACGGCCTCGACGCCGTCGATGCGAGGTCGGCCGTCGACCAGCCGGCGGTAGTCGTCCATCGAGAACGGGGGGTGCTCGACATCGGGCGCCAGCAGCGGCAGGGCCTCGTCGAACAGGCGGGACCAGGCGGCGAAGTGCACCGACGCGGTGTCCGTCAGCACGCCGTCCATGTCGAAGAGGACCGCACCCACCTTGGTGGTGTCGATGACGGCGGCGGTCACTCGGTGCCCGCGGTCGCCTCGTCGAGGGCTTGGGCCAGGGTGTTCCACGAGAGCGTGGCGCACTTGATCCGCACGGGGAACTTCACCACGCCCTGGAGCGCCTCGAGGTCGCCCAGCTTGACGCCCTCGGGCGCCTCGAGGGCGTCGCCGTCGGCCCCGGCCTCGCCGGCCGTGGCCTCGCCGCCCAGGCTCGACTCGTGGATCGACATCATGGCCTTGAAGGCCCGGGTGAGATCTCCGACCTCGGCGAGGGTCTTGCCCTTCACCGCCGAGGACATCATCGAGGCCGACGACTGGCTGATCGAGCAGCCCTGGCCACCGATGCGGATGTCGGCCACGGTCCCGTCGACCACGTCGACGTAGACGACGATCTCGTCACCGCAGAGGGGGTTGAAGCCCTCGGTCCTGGTGGCCGGGGGCGCGGGCAGCTCGCCGCGGTTCCGGGGGCTGCGGTAGTGGTCGAGGATGATCTCGCGGTAGAGGTCTTCGAGTCCGGGCATGGGGTCTCCGCGTGGATCAGGAGGTCGGCGGGCAGTGGTGGATCAGGGGGCGAAGAAGTCTGCCGCGTCGGCCAGAGCCACGGCCAGAGCGTCGACGTCGTCGGTGTCGTTGTACAGGTAGAACGAGGCTCGGGCCGTCGCCCCGACGCCGAGCACCTTCATCAGGGGCTTGGCGCAGTGGTGGCCGGGGCGGACGCACACGGCGTGCTCGTCCATGACCTGGGCCAGGTCGTGGGGGTGGACGTCGTCGATGGCGAGCGAGAGCACGCCGCCGCGCTGCGCCGGCTCGGACGGGCCGTGGATGGTGAGCCGGTCGCCGACCCGCTCGGTGAGGGCCCGCAGGGCGTAGGCGGTGAGGCTGACCTCGTGGGCCCGCACGGCCTCCATGCCCAGGGCGTTCAGGTAGTCGATGGCGGCATGGAGCCCGATGGCCTCGATGATCGGCGGGGTGCCGGCCTCGAACTTGGCCGGCGGGGCATCGGGGGTGAAGCCCTCGAGGTCGACGGTGAGGATCATCCCGCCGCCGCCCATGAACGGCGGCATGGCGTCGAGCAGCTCGGCCCGGCCCCACAGCACGCCGATGCCGGTGGGCCCGACCATCTTGTGCCCGCTGAAGGCGGCGAAGTCGGCCCCCATGGCCACCACGTCGGTGGGCAGGTGGGGGACGTACTGGCAGGCGTCGACGCACACCAGGGCGCCGGCGGCGTGGGCCGCATCGGCGATCTGGCGCACGGGGGTGAGCGTGCCCAGGACGTTCGACATGGCCGTGAGACCGACGAGCTTGGCCCCGTCGAGCAGCCGGTCGAGGTCGCTCAGGTCGAGCATGTGGTCGGGGCCGACGGGGATCCAGCGGATCTCGAAGCCCTTCTCCTGCTGGAGCTGGAACCAGGGGACGATGTTGGCGTGGTGCTCCATCTGGGTGAGCACGACGGCGTCGCCGGGACCGAGGTTGGCCCGGCCCCACGATCCGGCCACCAGGTTCAGGCCCTCGGTGGCGTTCTTGGTGAAGATGACCTCGGCGGCGCTGGGCGCCCCGATGAAGCGGGCGACCGCGGCCCGGGCGTCCTCGTAGCGGGCGGTGGCCCGCTCGGCGAGGGAGTAGACGCCACGATGGATGTTGGCGTAGTCGTTCTCGGCGAACTCCGACATGGCCTCGATGACGGATCGGGGCTTCTGGGCCGACGCCGCCGAGTCGAGGAACACCAGCCGCTTGCCGTGGACCTCCTGCTGGAGGATGGGGAAGTCGCGCCGGATGGCCGCCACATCGAGGACGTCGGCGGTGGTGTCGGTGGTGCTCATGGCGTGGCTCCCGTCGCCGCCCCCGTGAACTCGGTGTAGCCCTCGGCCTCGAGGCGGTGGGCCAGCTCGGGGCCGCCGCTCTCGGCGACCCGGCCGTCGACCAGCAGGTGGACCGTGTCCGGGTTCAGCTCGTCGAGCAGCCGCTGGTAGTGGGTGATGCAGAGAATGCCCAGGTCGGGTCGGTCCTGGCGCACCTCGCGCACGCCGGAGGCGACGGTGCGGAGGGCGTCGATGTCGAGACCCGAATCGGTCTCGTCGAGCACGGCCAGCTCGGGCTCGAGGATGGCCATCTGGAGGACCTCGTTGCGCTTCTTCTCGCCGCCGGAGAAGCCGTCGTTGAGGTGGCGGTCGGCGAAGGCCGGGTCGATGCCCAGGCGCTCCATCCACTCCATGATCGACAGACGGAGCTCGAGCATCGACAGGTCGATGCCCTTGCGGGCCGAGAGGGCCTGGCGCAGGAAGTTGAGGACCGACACGCCGGGGATGGTCTGCGGGTACTGGAAGGCGAGGAACATGCCGGCCGCGCCCCGGTCGGCGGGACCCCACTCGGCGATGTCGTCGCCGAGGTACTTCACGGTGCCGCCGGTGACGACGTACTCGGGGCTGCCGAGGAGCACACTGGCGAGGGTCGACTTGCCGGATCCGTTGGGCCCCATGACGGCGTGGACCTCGCCGGGCCCGATGGTGAGGCTGAGCCCCTTCAAGATGTCGTCGCCCCCCGCCGCGGGCGCTGCCCGCAGGTCGGTGATCTCGAGGACGGGCGTGGATCCGTCGGCCGCATCGTGGGGCATGGCCCCAGGCTACGAGACGACCCCGACTTCGCACTACCCGCGTAGTGCAAAGGTCGTCCGCCGACGGGTCGGCGACGGTGCCGCCCGGGTGGCGGCTCTCGTCTTCGCCGGGTCGCACCGAGATCGCCCGCGCCGCCCCTGCGTGCCCAACGTCCAGCAAGAGACCCCCGTGACTCCGAACTGGGTGGCAAACGGCCAGCAGACGACGCCCCGGCTCGACCAGGGGCCGTTTCCCACCCTGTTCGGACCGGAGGATGACACCCGCCTCTGCCACCCGGACGAGATGGGTCCCGGCAGAACCATCGAGGTCCGAGCAGGTGGGCGCCCACAGAGCTGGGCGCCGGAGCAGCGTGCCAACTGCCAGCCCGGACGACGCAGCCCCGTGGGCGAACTGGGCTGAGCACCCCGGCCGCCCGCAGGGCCCTTCGGTGCGGTGCCCCGTTCGCCCGTGGGCGAGGGCCGAAGACCGACCGGAGCGGACGGCCCGAGGCCGCGCGTGACCCCCACGCTCCCGAGCCCGGTGGAGCGCGCCGACGCGCCCGCGTCGGGGCGGGCGGCATCGGCGTTCGGGGATCAGGCGGCGAGGATCGCCGGGTCGGGTGGGTGGGATGTTCGTCGTCGTCCGTCGGGGGTGGTGACGGTGACGGTGGTGTCGGGTCCCAGTTCGATGGTCCAGCCGGGGCGGTGGATGACCTGGTGGTGGCGTCGACAGAGCAGGACGAGGTTGTCGGGGGCGGTTTGGCCGTGGTCGATCCAGTGTTGGATGTGGTGGCCGTCGGTGGTGTGGGCGGGTCGGTCGCAGCCGGGGTA
>DATHEV010000321.1:0-3572 GCA_035318405.1 Iamia sp. | reverse complement strand
AGAAGTTTGCGGGCGACCTGGCGCAGATGCAGATCGAGCGTCGTCTGCCGAACTGCAGCTTTGCCCTCAACGGGAAACGAGTCGTGAAGCACACACAGAAAGCCCGACCCTTCCGACGCCATCTCGATCATCCTGCGCTGGGCGCTCTTGCCTCCTCCTCGAG
Organism: Iamia sp.; assembly: GCA_035318405.1. GTDB lineage: Bacteria > Actinomycetota > Acidimicrobiia > Acidimicrobiales > Iamiaceae > Iamia. The sequence goes on along the minus strand of DATHEV010000321.1, from coordinate 3,409 downwards.
GCGCGAAGACGATCTGCGACTCCGGATTCGATGGTTGTCCCAGTACTGATTGGAAATATGGCGGGGGAACGAAGTAGTCCTGAAGAAGCTCTTCTGTATCTGCGTTCGTCGATGAGAAGGGGTCCGCGGCAAATCCAGCGTTCGCAAGGTAGGTGTCCAGATCCACTTGGCCTCCGGAGCAGCTCAAGGCGCCGCCAGCTCGTCTAGCTGGCGTCGTGCATATGGCCGAGCGTACAAGGGTTCGCAGTGCGGTGCGGGTGCAAGTAGGGGAGGCCGATGCCGCTCGCCACCGCCTTTGGCTTCCGACGGTGACACGGGTCGGTCCTTGATCCCGTCGACCTCGGCCTCCGGGTCGCCAGCCAGATCTAGTTTGGTACTAGTACTGGCGGGATTCGGGGGGACTCGGCGGACTCTCCCGGACTGAAAGTCCTGGTCAGGGACTTGCAGACGACGGGCGAACTGCCCAGGGACAGCTTCGACATCTTCGTGGGGACCGAGCAGATCCAACAGCTCGTCATCGCCCGAGCCATCAGCGGCCTCCGCATCGAGTAGCGGCCTTCGGCTTCAGCGCTGCAGGACGGCGGCCCTTCGGGGCCGCCGTCGTCGCGTCGGGACTCAGCTGCGCCAGCTGCGGACCACCCAGATGGCGACGACGCCGGCGACCGCGATCACGGCGAGGACGATCGTCACCGGCGTCCACCTCGCTGTTGCTCATCGCCGACCGCGACCAGGGACGCGAGGACGTACAGGGCCGCGCCCTGACCAGCACTCGTCACCTCGACACGACGAGCCGCCCCGGCCGACTGCCTGGGCGGGCGGCTCGGCCGGTCGCCCCGGGATCGGTGACGGCCCCGCCGACCTGCTCGAGCCGTCGCAGCAAGCCAAGGAGTGCGACAAGCACCCTCGCGGGCCGTACCCAGATGGGAGCGACGTCCTGTGTCAGCGCGCGCACCGATGGCAAGGCTGGTCCATGTAATGAGTCTCATACTGACAGCCAGATATGGGTGGGGCCATGAGAGATCGCGCCTCGCGCAGGCGGGCCATGGCAACCGGCGTGGCGGCCGTGGCATATGTGGCGTTCCCGTTCGCGAAGCCGGTCGAAGCCAAGATCGGGACTGTCTATGGGGCCGGGATCTACTTCACCAGGGACACGACCTGGAAGGTCAACCTGACCGGGTTGACCAACCCCTCGACGAACTCGGCCTACCCCGCCATCGACTCCGTCTATGGAGTGACGGATCTCAACCCGAACACCAGCAATGGTACGTGCACCAGTTCAGTCGACGCCTGCGTGTTCGACAACGACGAAGGCGATACGGGTGGTACGGCATGGTCGACTGCATCGGTGGGACCATCGCGGGCCAGCACCCGAACATGACCTGCTCTCGCCACCGTGTCCGGATCAACCTGCGGGTCAACGACTGGCAGGGCTATGACCCGTACGTGGCGGAGTCGTACTTCAACGTGTGCCACGAGATGGGCCACGCCGTCGGCCTCTGGCACGCCGGAACCATCTCGGGATCTTGCATGCATTCGTACGGCGGCAATCTCGGCGCTCACGCGACAGACATCTCAGGGTACGAAAGGATCGAGCTCAATGGCCACTACAAGTAGGAAGCGCACGGCTGCTGTCACACGTGTCGCCGCCGGGGTCGTGGTCGCGGTGCTGCTGGTTGCAGCGTGCTCGGACAGCTCCGGCGAGCGCGCCGACGCCGTGGCTGGGGTGAACGAGGCCCAGCGCGGCGGCGGCGGGTGGGGCACGCTGGCGATCCAGGCGGACTGGGTCGAGCGGTACGACACCCTCGCCGAGATGGGCATGAAGGCCGATGTCGTGGTGATCGCCCAGGCCACGGGGGTCGACGGCGTGCGGCGGGTGGGCGGTGAGGGCTTGGAGGGCATCAACCTCGCCCAGGTTCGCTTCGAGGTCATCCGAGCGATCTCGGATTGGGATGCCGACTCGGTGGTGGTGGAGTTCGACGAACCCAACTCGTTGAAGGCCCTGGAGGAGGTCGCGGGGTTCCCCCCAGCGGTCCTCATCCTGCGCGAGAAGGGGACGAAAGAGGAGGCGGGGCTCTACCGATTGGTGAACGACCAGGCGCTGTGGACCGAGCAGCCCGACGGCGGTGTGTTCCCACCCCTGTACGGGTCCCCCTCCGTTGAGAGGTATGCGTCGGAGCTCGGAGAGATCAAGGGCCTGGAGGGCCTGGGCGGCCATCTCGAGGCGGCCCGTCGCCGGTGCGACCCCGAATGCGGCCGCGGGCCGCGACCAGAAGGAGGTTGAGCGACGGTCAGGCGTGACCGTCGCTGCGGAACGAGCCGGACACGGTGACGCCCGAGCGCTGAGGAGTGCACGCGATGAGCTTTGACCTCGACAGGTTCATCGCGACGGGCGCACCCGCGCTCGAGAAGTCAATGGACGGCCGGTCGACGGTGTCTCGGTCGACCTGGAGCTTCGGTTCTGGAACCCGGAAGTCGGGGCCAGACATCGTCAGCGCTTCAGCGGGGGCTGGCTCGTCGCCTGGACGAGGGACACCACCACCGACGGTCCGGGCCCCGACCTCGTCTGCCCTACCCGACAGTTGGGCGCCCTGCTGGGGATGGCGGGGGGCGGGCTGACGTTGGAGAGCTTCCGGCTCCGCCACGGCGACACGGGAGCCCTCGAGCCCCCGCCGCCTTTCGACACGACGACCACAGACACGCTCGCGGCGACGCCGAAGATCCCCGACGCGAACTGCGTCGTCGCCCTCCACTTCGCAGACTCGCCGCTCGCGGCGAGCGATGTGACGGTGACCATCGTCGACGGGCAGCCGACCTTCTCGATCGGGACCCCGTCCAACCCCGATGTCGATGCGTCCCTGCGGGATCGGAACCGACGGCCTGGGAAAGCCGGTCGACCCAGAGACCCTCTTCGCCGTCTACTGCTCCGCCAAGCCGGTCGTCGCCCTTGCGATGGGGATGCTGGTGGAGGCCCGGGAGCTCTCGTGGGACGACCGGCTCGGCGACATCCTCGACGAAGAAGCAAAGTCTGGTCTTGCCCCGGGCGTCGGTGGCATCACGGTCGCCCAGCTCCTCACCCACACCGCCGGGCTCCACCGACTCTCGGCCCAGGCGATGTTTCCGCGCTCACCGCACGATCGCCGGGCGATCGCTCGCCAGCACACGCCCCCGCCGGGCTGGTCGCCCGACTCCGACCTCGCCTACTCGAACTTCCTCGGCTGGTACTGGCTGGTGCGCATCATCGAGGCCCTCACCGCAGGACCCGCGAGCGCCCACATCAACGAGGTCGTGCTCGGACCGCTCGGACCGCTCGGACTGACCGAGGACCTCTACACCGGGTTCGAGCCAGCAGAGATCGCGACCGCCGCCGCACGATGCGGCGTCAACGTGGACCTGACCGGCAGCCGGCCTG
>DATHEV010000320.1:0-2023 GCA_035318405.1 Iamia sp. | reverse complement strand
GTGTTCGACATCGCCCGCCACGAGGGCGAGGGCAGCACCGCCTCGATGAAGGACCTCCTCAACGAGACCCTCGACCGCATCGAGGAGCTGCACGACCGGGGCTCGGCGATCACCGGCACGCCCACCGGCTACTACGACCTCGACGAGATGACGGCCGGTCTCCAGCCCGGCGCCCTCGTCGTCGTGGGCGCCCGCCCCGCCATGGGCAAGACCGCCCTGGCCCTGGGGATGGCCACCAACGCGGCCATGCGGGCCGACGCCGCCGTGCTCCTGTTCTCGCTGGAGATGAGCAAGCTCGAGCTGGTCCAGCGGATCCTCTGCGCCGAGGCCCGGGTCGACTCGAAGAAGATCCGCAACGGTCGCCTCTCCGACGCCGACTGGAACGGCATCGCCACCGCCATGGGCCGTCTGGGCGACGCCAAGATCTGGATCGACGACAACCCCAACGTCTCCATCATGGAGATCCGCTCCAAGGCCCGGCGCCTCCGCAGCGAGGTCGGCACCCTCGGGCTGGTGGTCGTCGACTACATCCAGCTGATGACGGGCCGGTCCAACGCCGAGAGCCGCCAGGTCGAGGTGGCCGAGATCAGCCGTGGCCTCAAGCTCCTCGCCCGTGAGCTCGAGTGCCCGGTGGTCGCCCTGGCCCAGCTCAACCGTGGCCTCGAGCAGCGGGCGGACAAGCGGCCCATGCTCTCGGACCTGCGGGAGTCCGGCTCGCTCGAGCAGGACGCCGACGTGGTCATGTTCCTGTACCGGGACGAGGTCTACGAGCCCACGCCCGACAACCAGGGCCTGGCCGAGGTCATCGTGGCCAAGCAGCGCAACGGCCCCACCGGCGTCGCCCGCCTCAGCTTCCTCGCCCACCTCACCCGGTTCGAGTCCATGCCCAAGGACGGCTGACCCGTCCTCGATCGACGCCGGCGGCCGGGCAGGATGACGTCGTGACCGACGCCGGCGAGGACACCGAGGTCATCGGGGTCGTCGACCCGTTCGGTGGCCCCGGTGGCCGGGGGAGCGGCGACGGACGCTGGACCTTCCGGCTCACGCTGGCGGCCTGGCGCCTCGGGGCCGGCCCGCTCACGGCCTCGGAGCTGACGCTGACCGAGGCCGCCCTCACCCAGGGCGAGCTCCGCCAGCGCATGGGCGGCCAGAACGGCGGGGATGTCGTCCGGGCGCGGGTCCGGGGTCCGATCGACGCCGGTCCGCCGCCGTCGGTCCTCCTGGTGTCGTCGGTGGAGATCGTGGCCGACCCCGACGCCGAGGTCGCCGCCGCCCGCGCTGCCCTGCTCCAGCCGGTCGTCGTCGACCACCCGCGGGGCCGGCTCGTCTACCAGCGGAGCTGGGCGGCCTTCCACCTGGAGACGACCTGGGCCGGGCGGCCGACGACGGTGGCGCTCGTGGTCGACGAGGTCGCCGTCGCCACCGACCTGCTCGACCGGATCGGGCCCTGGCTGGACCGGTCGGACGAGGTCGATGCCGACTGCCGGCGGTGGGCGGCCGACCGGCTTCTCGACATCCACGACCAGTCGTGGCGGGACGAGGGCTCGGCGCCGGTGACGCCGACGGAGATGGCGTCCCGCCTCGAATCGGTGGAGGTCACCGTCACCGACGACGGCGGCTTCGAGGTCGACTACGGCGACGACGGGATGTTCTGGGGCCACACCGTCGTGGTGTCCGGTTCGGTCGAGGAGGGCCCGGACGACGCCGACATCGTGGGCTGAGGCGTCGCAAGGCGAGGCGGTGGGGGGTGGGGCACCATGGCGCGGTGACCGACACGTCCGGCCCGGCGGACACCGTCGGCACCAGCGAGCCCGCCCCGCGGCCGGTGCTCGCGCTGGGGGCGGAGTACCGGCGGGGGCGGGAGCGGCTGTCGGCCCTCCTGGCCGACGAGCCCGAGGACCGGTGGGACCGGCCGGTGCGGGCGTGTCCGGGCTGGACCGTCCGAGCCGTGGTGGGCCATCTGGTGGGCACGGTCGAGGACGCCCTGGCCGGCCGGATCAGCGGGCCGCCGTCGGAGGACGTC
>DATHEV010000319.1:0-9082 GCA_035318405.1 Iamia sp. | reverse complement strand
GACCGAGTAGGTACGGGTCATGGCGGTGATCCTTTCAGGCCAGGGGGGACGGGGTCACGGCGCGCCGGGTGGCGCGGGAGCGCCGGCGGCGTGCTCAGCGGCGCGGCAACCTCCCGGGCGCCCCGGAAGCGGCGCAGCCGCAGGCTGTTGGACACCACGAACGCCGACGACAGCGCCATCGCCGCTCCGGCGATCATCGGGTTGAGCAGGCCCGCCGCGGCCAGCGGGAGTGCGGCCACGTTGTAGGCGAAGGCCCAGAACAGGTTGCCCTTGATGATCGCCAGGGTCCGGCGGGACAGGCGGATGGCGTCGGCGGCGGAGCGGAGGTCGCCGCGCACCAGGGTGATGTCGCTGGCCTCGATGGCCACGTCGGTGCCGGTGCCCATGGCCAGGCCCAGGTCGGCCTGGGCCAGGGCGGCGGCGTCGTTGACGCCATCGCCCACCATGGCCACGACCCGGCCCTCGTCCTGGAGCCGGCGGACGACATCGACCTTGTCGGCCGGCAGCACCTCGGCCACCACCTCGTCGATGCGGACCTGGGCGGCGACGTGGCGGGCGGCCCGCTCGTTGTCCCCGGTGAGCAGCACCGGGCGGAGGCCGAGGGCGACGAACCGGGCCACGGCCTCGGCCGAGGTGTCCTTCACCGTGTCGGAGACGACGACCACGGCCCGCGCCGCACCGTCCCAGCCGACGAGGATCGGGGTGCGACCCTCGGCCTCGGCGGCATCGCGGGCGGCAGCCAGGTCGGCCGGCAGCGTGAGCGACCAATCGGCCAGGAACCGCTCCCGCCCGGCGACCACGGCGTGGCCGTCGACCACCCCGGTGACGCCCAGGCCCTGGGTGCTGGCGAACGACTCGACCGGTGCGAGGGCGATGCCCCGCTCGCGGGCGCCGGCGGCGATGGCCGCCCCGATCGGGTGCTCGGAGCCGTCCTCGACCGACCCGGCCAGCCGCAGCGCCTCGTCCTCCGAGACACCCTCGGTGACGACCACGCCGACCAGCGCCATCTCGCCGGTGGTCACCGTGCCCGTCTTGTCGAGCACGACGGTGTCGACCCGGCGGGTGGACTCGAGGACCTCCGGGCCCTTGATGAGGATGCCCAGCTGGGCGCCCCGGCCGGTGCCCACCATGAGGGCGGTGGGGGTGGCCAGTCCCAGGGCGCAGGGGCAGGCGATGATCAGCACGGCCACGGCGGCGGTGAAGGCGACGGCGGCGCTGTCGGTGGTGGCGGCCGTGAGCCAGAAGCCGAGGGTGGCGGCCGCGAGGGCGATCACGATCGGGACGAAGACGCCCGACACCCGGTCGGCCAGCCGCTGGACCTGGGCCTTGCCCGTCTGGGCGTCGGTGACCAGACGGGCGATCTGGGCCAGGGCGGTGTCCGAGCCGACGCGGGTGGCCTCGACCACCAGCCGGCCCCCGGCGTTGACGGTGGCCCCGGTGACGCCGTCGCCCGGTCCGACCTCGACGGGCACGGGCTCGCCGGTGAGCAGCGAGGCGTCGATGGCCGAGGTGCCCTCGACGACGGTGCCGTCGGTGGCGACCTTCTCGCCGGGGCGGACCAGGAAGCGGTCGCCCACGGCCAGCTCGGCGACCGGGATCCGCACCTCGGCGCCGTCCCGCAGGACGGCGACGTCCTTGGCCCCCAGGGTGAGGAGGGCGCGCAGGGCGTCGCCCGAGCGGGCCTTGGCCTTGGCCTCGGCGTAGCGCCCGGCCAGCAGGAAGGTGGTGACGCCGGCGGCGACCTCGAGGTAGATCGAGCTCGACGCCATGCCCCGCTCGGGCCGGATCGAGAACCCGTGGCTGAGGCCGATGACGCCGGCATCACCGATGAGCAGGGCGTAGAGCGACCAGCCCAGGGCGGCCAGGATGCCCACGGTCACGAGCGTGTCCATGGTGGCGGCGCCGTGGCGCAGGTTGGTCCACGTGGCCCGGTGGAACGGCCACGCCCCCCAGATCGCCACCGGGGCGGCGAGGGTGAGCGAGAGCCACTGCCATCCGTCGATCTGGAGGCGCGGCCACATCCCCATGGCGACGACGGGCACGGCCAGCACGGCCGAGACGATCAGCCGCTGCCGCAGCACGTCGATCGGGGCCACCTCGTGATCCATGTGGTTGGCCGGATCGTGGCCGGGGCCGTGGCCCTGGACGCCGTGCTCGTCGGGCACGGGGGCGGGCGGGACGACGCCGTAGCCGGTGGCCTCGACGGTGGCGATGAGATCGTCGTCGGAGACATCGCCGTCGACGGTGACCCGGGCCTGCTCGGTGGCGTAGTTGACCGAGGCGGTGACGCCGTCGAGGCGGTTGAGCTTCTTCTCGACCCGGGAGGCGCACGAGGCGCACGTCATCCCGGTGATGGCCAGGTCGACCTGGCGGGTGTCGGTGTCAGTGCTCATGATCCGCTCCCTCCTCGGGCTCGGGGTCGGTGGCGGGCGCGTCGTCGGGGGTGAGCGTGTCGGTGTCGCCGCCGGGTCCGGGGACCACGACGGTGAAGGCGGCGGTGCGGACCACGCCGTCGACCTGGAGGTCGAGGAACAGGCGGTAGGTGCCGGGGGTGGCGAAGGAAGCGGTGAACTCGACCGGCCCCTCGTCGCCGTCGTGGGGGTGGACGTGGAGGTAGGCCAGGTCGTCGGCCCGGAAGGCGACCAGGTGGCCGCGGGCGCCGAGGTAGGGCTCGGGCTCGACCGGCTGGCCGGCCCGGGTCACGGTGAAGGCCAGCTCGACATCGCCCACCGCCGGGGTGCCGTCGAGGGCGACGGTCAGGTCGCCGGCGGTCGCCGTGGTCGACGGCTCGGGGACGGCGACGGGGGTGACGGCGCCCGGGACGGTCAGGTCGCCGGCCAGGGCCAGCTCGGGCCCGCCGACGGGCTGGAGATCGGCGACCACCCGGTAGGAGCCCGGGGCCAGGTCGGGGTGGGCCACCGACCAGGTGCCGTCGGCGTCGACCTCGGGGTGGACGTGGGCGTAGCCGACCAGGTCGCGCCCGACGACGATCAGGTGGAGGGGCTTCTCGTGGAGGATCTCGGTCTCGACGACGGGTGCACCCTCGGGATCGAGGACCTCGAAGCGGATCTCGTCCTCGGTGGGGTCGAGCGCCAGGCGGTAGCCGTCCTGCGTCGCCGAGGTGCCAGTGGCCGGCTCCGGGGCGGCGTCCGGGGTGGTGGCGTCGCCGTCGGTGGCGCCCGTCTCGTCGCCCTCGTGGCCGGCGTGGCCGTCGGGGGCGGGGGTGTCGTCGGTCGCGCCGCCGTGCTCGGTGGTGTCGCCGTGCTCGGCGGGGGCGTCGTGGTCGGTGGGCTCGGTGTCGATGGGCCCGGCCAGCGAGCCCACGCCGGCGCCGACGGCGCCCATGACGACCAGCCCGGCGAGGAAGCCCCCGACCTTGGTGCCGGCGTTCATCGGTGCACCTCGTAGCCGGCCTCGTCGACCGCGGCGGCCAGCGTGGTGGGGTCGAGCTCGCCCACCGACGTGATGGCGACGGCGCCGGCGGCCAGGTCGACCTCGACGCCGGTGACGCCGGCGACCAGGCCGACCTCCTGCTGCACGGCGGAGACGCAGTGGCCGCACGTCATGCCCTCGACGGTGATGGTGGTGACGGTGGTGGGGGTGGTGGCGGGCATTGGTGGCCTCCTCGGTCGGCGGTCCGGGGTCGATGATACCCCCGGGGGGTACGAGGAAGATACCCCTAGGGGGTATCGATGGTCAACCCCCCGGGGGTATCCGGTGCTTGACCTCGTCACACGATCGCAACAATGATCGGCCCTCGATGCCCGCACCCGTGCCGCCCCGGCGGTGAGGACCTCCCCGCCGGCCCGGGTGGCCGGGATGGTCGCCGCCACGACGGCGCTGGTCCTCGGCGCCCTGGCGCCCGGCCTGCTGCTCGGCGGCGCGCCCGCCGGCGCCGACGACGGGGTCACCTACATCTGCGACAAGAGCTCGGGCTACGAGTGCATGCCGGGCACGGGCTACACCGGCCAGACCGTGTGGCGGTCGACCGGTCCGGGCCACAACTGCGTGAGCTACGTCGCCTACATGCTCCAGCGCAACGGCTCCGAGCGGCCGTGGGAGGGGCGTCTGGGCGACGGCTCCGACTGGGACGAGCACGCCCGGGCGGCCGGCTACGCCGTCGACACCATCGCGACCGTGGGCGCCATCGCCCAGTGGGACGGCGGCTCGGGCCACATCGCCTACGTCGACGAGGTCACCGCGGACGCCATCGTCGTCACCGAGGACAACTACTCCGGCTACTCCTCGGCCCGCCGGATCGCCCGCGCCAGCACGACCTTCGCCGAGGCCGAGTTCCTCCACATCCGCGACCTGCCCACCACCCCCACCGACGACGTGCTCTGGGCCACCGAGGCCGCCGGCACGGCGATGTGGTGGGGCCTGACCGAGGGCGCGCCGTTCCGGTCGGTCCCCACGAGCCTCGGGGTCACCAGCCTCGACGCCCCGGTCACCGGCGACCTCGACGGCGACGGCGCCACCGACCTGCTCCTCCACCCGCCGGGGTCGACCCGGGCCCGCATCGCCTGGGGCGACGGCCGGGGCGGCTTCAGCGCCCCGTCGGCCCGGTCGGTGCCGGCCAGCGGTCGGGCCGACGCCCTGGTGGGCGATCTCGACGGCGACGGGGCCGACGACGTGGTCTGGTACGGCGAGGGCACCGCCACCGACGCCGTCTGGTGGGGCCAGCCCGGCCGGCGCGTCCCCGAGGTCGGCGAGCTCGTCCTCGACGGGACCTACCTCCCGGCCGTGGGCGACTTCGACGGCGACGGGGTCGACGACATCGTGCTGGCCGGCGCCGGCGACCGGGTCGACCGGGCGATCTGGGGCCGCGAGGGCCGCCGCCGGCTCCTGACCCGCCGCCTGGCGCCCGCCGGGCTGGCCGCCTCGGCCCAGGCCGTGGTGGGCGATCTCGACGGCGACGGCCGCGACGACATCGCCTGGTCCCGCCCGGGCCCGGCCCGAGACGCCATCTGGTGGGGCGAGCCCGACCGGGAGCCGACCCGCCACTCGCTCGACCTCGACGAGGGCCAGGTCCCGCAGAGCGGTGACTTCGACGGTGACGGGGCCCACGACCTCCTCCTGGTCGGCGTGGACGGGGCCGGCGACGCCCTGCTGCTGGGGTCGGTCGGCCACCGCACCCTGATCCCGGCCCCGGCACCCGTGACCGCGCCCACCGGCGCCGTCGCCATCACCGCCGACTTCGGCCCCGGCTGAGCGCGGCGGCAACGCGCCCGTCGGGCCGCGCCGCTAGAGGCTGGTGACCAGGAGGGCGACGCCGAAGACGGCGAAGAGGACGGCCGAGCCGATGCGGGTGACCCGCTCGGGCAGCTGGGCGCCGACGAGCCGGCCCAGCAGGACGCCGAGCAGCCCGCTGGCGATGATCCCGATGGTGGCTCCGATCCAGACCAGGACGGGCTGGCCCCGGGCGGCCAGCGTGGCGGTGGCCAGCATCGTCTTGTCGCCCAGCTCGGCCAGGAACATGGCCGCGAACACCGACACCGCGATCGAGCGGGTGCGGGGCGAGGCGTCGGTGGCCTCGTCGTCGTCCTCCTCCTCGCCCCGGAGCGACCACACGGCGAAGCCGAGGAACATCACCCCGCCGACGATGCCGATGGCCCGGGTGGGCAGGGCCGCACCCAGCACGCCGCCGACCACCACCGACAGGAGGTTGGTGGCGCAGTACGCGGCCACCACCCCGGCGATCACGGGGCCGAGGCGGTGGCGGGCCCCGAACCCCATGGCCACCAGCTGGGTCTTGTCGCCCAGCTCGGCCACGAACACGAGTCCCAGAGCGTCCAGCAGCGATCCCATCGGCACCCTGGATACCCCACGGCTCGGAGGGCCAGCGGATCGGGCAGGGGCCGGCGGGGGTCGACCGTGGAGCGGGCCAACGTCACAGGAGGCTGAAGTGTCTTCTCCCCCCGGCATGGCGTATGGTGCGCAGGTCTCGATGCATGCGTGCACCGAGGTGTCGGTGCTGCGGCCGACGACAACTCAATCGATCGCCCAGGGGCCCCGCGACCGCGCCGGGTCCTTGGCATGGTGCGGCACCGATCGGGGACACCACCCCTCCCCCGTCTCCGGTCGGTGTCGCTCTACACGAGCAGACGGCGGGCCCTCAGGGGCCCGCCGTCGCCGCGTCGGGGGACGCACGTGGCGTCGGTGGTCGCCTCAGGTCGAGGCGGTGGACGATCCCTCGACCGCAGGGGCCTCGTCGGCCGGGGCCTCGCCCTCGGGCGCCGGGGCCCCGCCGCCGCGGCCCTCGCCTTCGGCACAGCCCTCGGGACGCTCGCCGTCGGGGGCGGTGGCATCGGTGCCCGCCTCGGGGGCGCTGGTGCCGTCGTCGGGGGCGGTGGTGGTGCCGTCGTCCTGGGTCGTGGTCGACCCCTCCTGGGCGCCGCTGATCGTCGGCGGGCCCAGGATCAGTCCGGCGGCACCGCCGGCGGTCAGGGCCGCCGTCAGCAGGCCGGCGGCGAGAAGGGTGGATCGGGCCATGGTGTGTCCTCCATGAGGTGGGGGGGTTGGTACGACCCACCCTCGGGGTCGGACCTGGGCCCGCCCGGTGCCCTGCCTCAGAACCTCTGCAGAGAGTGGCCGCGGGAGATCGGGCCGGACGGCGTTCAGGGGAGGTTCTGAGACCCGATCTGGGCAGCGACTCCGTCGCAGCCCAGACCGCCCGTCACATTGGAGAGGCCTCGCAGGCTCGGCCTCTCAGAGGATCCGCAGGATCTCGGTGGCGGCGTCGAGGGCCGGGACGCGGACCACGTAGCGGTCGACGCCCCAGCGCTCCCGGTGCCGTCGGAGCTGGGCGGCGATGGCGTCGACCGGGCCCAGCCAGACGTAGGGCACGTCGAGGAGGTGGGCGGGGTCGATCTCGATCTTCTCGCCCAGCCGGGCGGCCGCCGCCTCCGGGTCGTCGGTGACCTCGACGTGCTGGACGAGGGCCTCGATCGCCGGGGCCGTGCCGGCGCCGGCGGCGGCGATGGCGGCGTGGAGGGCGCCGAACGAGGCCTCGAGGTCGGCCTCGGTCCAGTCGACGACGTGGCGGTGGCCGTCGGCCAGGGTCCGGCCCATGCCGGTGACGCCCACGACATCGGCCTCTCGCGCCCCGAGGGCCAGCACCCGCCGACCGGCACCGCCGACCATGAGCGGCACCGGGTCCTGCACCGGTCGGGGCTCGGCCAGCCGGGCCGCGGTGGCCCGGACGTGGGACCCGTCGACCGTCACCTCGTCGCCGGCCAGCAGCCGCCGCACGACGGCGACGACCTCCTCGAGCCGGTCGACCCGCGCCCCCGCCGACGGGACGGTGCGGCCGACGGCATCCCACTCCGCCGGCGTGTGGCCGGCGCCCAGGCCGAGGAGGGCCCGGCCGCCCGAGACCACGTCGAGGGTGGCCACCTCCGAGGCGAGGGCGATGGGCTCCCACAACCCGGCGTTCACCACGCACGTCCCCAGCGCGACCCGCTCGGTCACCACTGCCGCCGCGGCCAGGGCCACGAACGGCGACGCCCCCGAGCCCGGGTGGTCGGCGGCGTAGAAGGTGGCGAAGCCACCCGCGTCGACCCGGCGAGCGAGGGCGAGCCACGAGGCGGCGTCCTTGGGCTCGGCCTGCACGGACACGGCGATGGGGGCGTCGCTCATGGAGCGATAGTGCCACCGTTTGGTTGCGCGTGCCCGACGCTCAGGCGAGGGCCGGGAGCAGCCGGACCGGGACGGGGTCGCGGACCGGCGGTTCGTCGACGCCCGGCTCTGCCTCCTCGTGGACCGGGCCGACGGCGACGAAGGGCCCGTCGACGCCGCGGGGCACGAGCTCGGTGCCGCGCAGGTCGAGGTCGGCGACGAGCGGCTCGGTGGTGCCGTCGGCGCGGACCGCCGTGCCCCGCAGCGCAGCCCGAGAGGTCGGATCGCCGGCCACGTCGTCGGTGGTGACGACGGCGACCTCGCCGGAGGCGAACCCGCGCGCCTGCTGCTGGCCCGTCTCCGGGACGATGCCGGCGACCTCCTCCCACCGCTCGCCGTCCACCAGCCGGACGACCGAGGCGCGGCGGGTCTCGGGATCCGTCATGCCGATCACCGGCGCCTCGCGCCCGCACACCAGCTCGAAGGGGGCGGAGCCGAAGAAGCGCGGGAGGTCGTCCGGCACGGCCACCGGTCGGGACGAGCCGTCGGCGAACGAGGTCGTCGTGATCGTCCACGTCGAGGTGCCCTCGGGCGGATCGCCGGGGATGAGCGGTGCCGGCGGGCCCGGGCCCTGCACCATCGAGAACAGCTCGGTCGCCGTGGCGCAGGTCGGGTTGGCGCGCGGCACGGGTCCGAGCACCTCCCACCCGTCGGACCCGAGACGGGCGAGGACGGCGTGGTCCGGGCCGTCCGGGGTGCGGAACACGGCGACGGCCCCGTCGGGGGTGGCGTACATTCGCTCGGCCAGGTCGGCCGTCGCCGGCGGGGCCACCGCCGTCCAGGTCGCGGTGACCGGATCGACCCGATAGGTGGCCAGGTTGGTGCACGGGTCAGCGGCGTCCGAGGACCGCGACCCCGGCGGGCAGATCTGGCCCGACACCACCAGCTCGTCGTCGAGCGCCACCGCCGTGTCGGGGCTGAAGGGCGGATCGGTCTCGGGCCGGCCCAGGCCCCACGTCTCGCCGGTGGCCAGGTCGACGACCTCGCCGAGGTCGGCGGGGTCGTCCTCGCCCCGCGTGCCGTACCCGACGAGCAGGTCGGACGTGGCCAGGAGCCGGCCCCAGCCGTTCTCTCCGCCGGCGAAGGCGATGGGCAGCCCGGTCGGCGGGGCGCCGGCTTCCTCCGCGGCGACGTCGTCGCCCTCGTCGCCCCCGCCGCACCCCGTCAGCAGGGCGGCGACCACGACGACCGTCACCACCACTCGTCCCACGCCATGCTCCCGTGTCGACCGGCGACGAACGCTACGCCCGGGTGTCAGCCGAGGGGGATCGCCCTCCCGGGCGGGGCGCTGCGGGGGACGGTGGTGCGCTGCACGATGCCGCCCTGGCCGTCGGGGTCGGACGAGGTGTTCGAGCAGCCGCCGTCGGACACCGTCTGGTAGCGGGTGCGCACGGCCATCGGGCGG
>DATHEV010000318.1:0-4834 GCA_035318405.1 Iamia sp. | reverse complement strand
CCTGGGCCGCCGTCGTCGGGTCGATCGGCCCTCGTTCGGACGGCAGCCAGCCCCGCCAGGGGGATGCGGGCAGGGACGCGGGCGGCTGGCCCGGCGCGCTGAGCAGCAGGTGGACCTGCTCCCCGTGCTCCATCCGCTCCTCCATCTCGTCTCGGAGGACGCGCCGCCGATGACGCGTCCGGCTGGTCCATCGGCGGGTGCCCGCCCACATCCAGCGTTCGGACCCGGTTTCACGACGATGGCCGGCGGATCGGCAGGACGTGCCCCGGTCAGGCGGCCACGCCGGGTGATCTCGGCCCGGCGGCGCTCCCACCGCTACCATGCGGGCTTCAGAACGTCGAACCGTTCCAGGGGGGAACCGTGACGCCAACCGTCTCGTCCGCGCTGCGCCGCGCCATCACCGCGGTGGCGGCCGTGGTCCTCGCCGTCACCGTGGGGGTGACAGGCAATGCACCCGTCCCGGTGGCGGCCGCCGCCGCCCCCACGCCGACGCCGGCGCGCACCGGCAAGCCCACGACCATGGCCGCGCTGGGCGACTCGATCACCCAGTCGACCGGTACCGGCGAGCTGTCGAAGGAGAACCCCAAGAACTCCTGGTCGACCGGCTGGGAGGTCAACAGCGTCCGCAACCGGCTGGGGATCACCACCGCCAACGCCCAGAACCTGTCGGCCAACGGCGCCCGCATGAGCGACGCCGACACCCAGGTCAACACCGGGCGCGACGGCTCCGCCCTCAAGGCGACCACCCAGTACGTGACCATCGAGATGGGCGGCAACGACCTCTGTCGGGACTCGGTGGCCGACATGACCTCGGTGGCGAGCTACCAGACCCAGCTGCGTGAGGCGCTGGCGGCCATCAAGGCCAAGGCCCCGCAGGCCCTGGTGTTCGTGATGAGCGTCCCCGACATCTACAACCTCTGGTACATCCGGGGCGCGCCGCAGAACGGCACCTACCACCCGGAGCCGGAGAGCGACCAGTCCAGCGGGTACAACGGGGCCCGCTTCTACTGGGGCCAGAGCTTCTTCCCCTGCCAGTCGCTGCTGACGAACCCCGACAGCTACGCCCAGGCCGACCGGGACCGCCGGGCTGCCGTCCGCGCCCGCACCCTCGCCTACAACGACGCCCTCGAGGCCGAGTGCGGGGCCTGGCTGCGCTGCCGCTACGACGGCGACCGCCTGTTCGACATGACGTCGAACCGGGTGAGCCCGCCCAACGGCCCCCTCCTCCCCCGGGCCCAGTGGGCCTTCACCGATGGCGACATCAGCCGCAACGAGGGCCTCGGCGTCGGGCTCTGCCCGGTGCAGGGCGTCTTCGCCGGCGGCTGCGGCGACCACTTCCACCCGTCGAAGGCGGGCCAGGTGAAGCTGGCCGATGCGGCCACGGCCTCGTCGTACCAGTGGTCCGACGTGACCCCGCCGACCGCCGGCCTGACCCCCTCCCCCGCGGCCCGGCCCAACGGGACCTTCCGGGGCCCGGTCACGGTGACCTTCACCGGCACCGACGCCAACGGCCTGCGGGGCCAGGAGGTGCGGACCCACAACCCGGACGGCACCGTGTCGGCCTGGCACGAGTCGATCGGCGTCCACCCGACCGTCTCCGTCAGCCAGCTCGGCGTGTCGTACGTCGAGGTCCGTTCGCTCGACGTCAACGGCAACCTCAGCGCCAGCAAGATCCTCACCCTGAACCTGACCACGACGGTGCCGGCGGCGATGGCCGCCCCGACCGCCACCGCCGCCCCGGGCGAGCTGGCCCTGGCCTGGCCCGCGGTCAGCGACGACGGCGGCACCCCGATCACCGGCCACCAGGTCGAGCTGGTCGACCCGGCCGACCCCACCCCGACGGTGGTCACCATCGGCGCGGGGACGTCGACGACGGTCCCGGTGACCAACGGCCGGGCCGTCCGCGCCCGCATCCGCGCCGTGAACAGCGTGGGCTCCGGCCCCTGGTCCGCCTCCTCCGCGCTGGCGATCCCCCCGTTCACCAACCCGGCCTGGTTCATCGCCCGGGTCCGGGGCGACCTGGCCGCCGGGCCCCTGACGGTGCTCCAGCAGAACGCCGCCCTCGCCGACCTGGCCTCCGGGGCCACGACGCCGGCCGGGCTCACCGCCGACGCCGTCGAGGGCCCGCAGTGGGACGCCATCATCGGTCCCGTCTCCCGGCTCTACCGGGCCTACTACCTCCGTGAGGCCGAGGCCGGCGGCCTGACCTACTGGGAGGGGCGCCGGCGGCGGGGCCTCAGCATCGCCGCCATGTCCCAGCTGTTCTCGGGCACGGCGGAGTTCCGCGCTCTCTACCCCAACATGTCCAACCGGCAGTTCGTCCGCCAGGTGTACCTCAACGTCCTCCACCGCGAGCCCGAGCCCGACGGCTGGGACTACTGGACCGACGAGCTCGACAGCGGTCGGATCAACCGGGGCCGGATGATGATCGGCTACTCCGAGTCGGCCGAGAACCGGACCGCGACCCGCTCGACGGTGCTGCCGGTGATGGTCTACTGGGGTCTCCTCGACCGGCTGCCGACCGCCGGGGAGCGCACGGCCGCGGCAACCCTCCTCGACGGGGGCGGCACGCTGGAGGACCTGATCGAGCAGCTCTTCACCACCACCGAGTGGGCCGACGAGGTGAGCTGAGCGATGTCGTGCGTCGGCGGCGGGTCGCTGCGAGCCGCGCCGCCGACGGCATGACGTCGGGCGGGATCAGCCGACCAGATCGGGCTCGGCCGCCTCGATCCAGTCGAACAGCGGCTGGGCGCTGAACCAGCCGGCCAGGTTGCTGCCGACCTGCTTGTAGGTCTGGGCGGCGACCTCGGGATCGATCTCCTTGGGCTCGCCGGCGCTGCGGGCGAGGAGCTCGACCTCGCAGGTGCGCTCCATGGTGACGAACCAGAAGAGGGCCTCGTCGACCGTGTGGCCGACGGTGAGCAGGCCGTGGTTGGCGAGGATGGCGGCCTTGTTGGCGCCCAGGGCGGCGGCGATGCGGTCGCCCTCGGCGGGGTCGTCGACCACGCCGGTGTAGTCGTCGAACAGGGCGTGGTCGTCGTAGAAGATGCAGGAGTCCTGCGTCAGCGGCCGCAGCTCGCGGTGCAGGGTCGAGAAGGCCCGGCCGAACTTGCTGTGGGAGTGGGCCGCCGCGACCACGTCGGGGCGGGCGTGGTGGATGCGGGAGTGGATGGCGAAGGCGGCCCGGTTGACCGGCCAGGAGCCCTCGACCACGTCGCCGTCGTGGTTGCACAGGATCAGGTCGGACGCCTTGATCTGCTTGAAGCTCATCCCGAAGGGGTTGACCCAGAAGTGGTCGAGGCGCTCGGGGTCGCGGGCGGTGATGTGGCCGGCGACGCCCTCGTCGAACCCGAACCGTCCGAAGATGCGGAACGCCGCCGCCAGACGCCGCTTGCGGTGGGCGCGCTCCTCGTCGGGGGTGCGGTCGACGAAGGGGGTCGCGGGCATCACGTCGGTCATGGTGGATCTCCCAGAAGGGGCGGACGGCCAGACGTAGCCTACGAGGCGGCCCGCCTCCCGTCCCGCCCGGCGCCGGAAGCCGGTGCCGGAGCCGCGGCCCGGTCGGTCAGCGCGGGCCCACCCGGAGGACCCACGACACGGTGATGACGTCGGGGCGGCCCGGCGTGGGTCCCATCGCCACGTTGGCCTCCCGACCGGCGCCGGCGGCGACCAGCGCGCCCGAGCCGTCGGGGCCGATGGCGTCGCTGGAGATGGTGAGGCCGGCGGCGACCAGCTGGGCCCGCAGGGCGTCGACGGTGGCGAGCCCGTCCTGGGTCACCTCGTAGACGAGCACCATCTGCTCGTCGGGGGTGCCCCCGGAGCTGACCACGGCGCTCACGATGGTGGCGCCCTCGGGCGGGCGCAGCGTCTCGGGCCAGGTCTCGGGCACGCCGACGCCACCCGGGGAGTCGGCCCCGCCGGGCGTGTCGATCCCGCCCGACTCCGACGCGGTGGTCGCCGTCCCCCGGCGGCTCCCCAGCTCGACGTCGTCGCGGCTGAAGACCGAGAACCAGATGATGGCGCCGGTGACGGCGGTCGAGATCAGCATGAGCCCGGCGATCAGGGCCAGCCGGGGGAGCAACCGGGCCCGGTGGACCACGATCGGGCCGCCGAACCCCAGGCCGCCCGGGTTCGGAGGGGCACCGGTGCCGCCGGCACCGAACGGGCCGGCCGGTGCACCGGGCGGCGAGAAGCTGGGCGGCGGGAAGCTCGGCGGTGGCAACCCCCCACCGCCCGGCGGGGGGGAGCCGGGCGGTGGGGAGAAGGGCCCCTGGTCACCAGACCCGAAGGGGCCGGGGACGCCGGAGGGAGGGGGGAAGGTCATGGTCGCTCCTCGGGGCTGACGCGGCCTGGCGCCCGGGCCGGGGCCCGGGCGTCAGGGGGGATCAGGATCCGCCGGCGGCGTTCAGGGTGTAGGTGACCGTGACGTTGCCCTCGAGGGCGTTGACCGACTCGGAGACGGTCACGGCGGCGGTGAAGTCGGCGCCGGTAGCGGCCATGGTGCCGGCGGGGCCGTTGCCGGCGTCGGCCAGCGAGTCGGTGTCGATGGTGTAGCCGGCCGCGGTCAGCTGGGCCTTGATGCCCTCGTAGACCTCGGTGACGTCGCCGTCGAGGCTGCCGACCACGTTCAGCGTCCGGATCGGGGTGTCGCTGGCGGTCGAGGTGACGATCTTGAAGCCCTCCGGCGGGGCCAGGTCGGTCGGCCAGTCGTCGGGGAGGTCGGCGTTCCCGGAGGCGTTGGCGTCGAAGTCCTCACCGGCACAGCTGCCCGAGACGGCGCCCTCGTCGGCGTTGATGTCGATGTTCTCGCAATCGCTGTTGCGCTCGATGGCCT
>DATHEV010000317.1:0-5975 GCA_035318405.1 Iamia sp. | reverse complement strand
CGACCTGGCGGGGCGGGGCCGGCGCCACCGAGTCGCCCAGGAGTCGACGGGCCGCCCCCGGCTCGACGGCCAGGATCACCGGCCCCCGCACGCGGAGATCGGACAGGCCGGCGGCGTCGATCCCGGCGTCGAGCTCGACGGCGACCCCCAACGAGCGGGCGTGGGCCGCCACCCGGCCGACCAGGGCCGACCAGCCCCCCTCGACGTAGCGGGCCGACACGGTGGGGCGGAGGAAGATCCGCTGGATGCGCTCGACCACAAAGGCGGCCGAGAGGCGCCCCGGGTCGTGGTCGAAGGTGAGGGAGCCGGCCACCCCGGAGAGGGCGGCCGCGGTCGCGGGCCCCCAGCGGCCGGTGGCCCACGTCCGCAGGTCGACGTCGACCGGCACCTCGACGCCCCGCAGCCGCAGGATCGGGAGCAGGGCCCGGGGCGGCAGCCGGCGGATCCGCCCCTCCCACCGGAACCGGATGTGCGGGCTGCGCGGCATCACCGCCCGGCCCTGGAGGTCGCGGCGGGCCAGCCAGTCCCACAGCTCGGTGCCGGTGTAGAGGGCGTGGGGCCCGAGGTTGGCCACGAAGGGCCCGGGCGTCGACGTGGCCCGGCCCCCCAGCCGGCGGCGGGCCTCGAGCAGGCGGACGGGGGCGCCGGCCTCGGCGGCCTCGACGGCGGCGATCAGGCCGGCCAGCCCGCCGCCGACCACGGTGACCTCGGTCCGAACAGTACGAGCGGTACGAGTCATGGGAACCTCCTGGATGTGTCGTCCCCCCCAAGAGGCGCGGAACCTCCCGGCGGTTCCGCGCCTCTTGGGGTGGTGGACGAAGTCACCGTCCGGCGAGCCCAGCGGGGTGACGCCGCCTCCCTGGAGGCGGTGCTGCGCGACCTGGCGCCCTACCTGGGGCGGATCTGCGGGGCGATCGCCCTCGACGCCGGCGACGACGCCCTCCAGGAGGCCATGGTGGCGATCGCGAGGAACCTCGGCTCGCTCCGGGAGCCGGCCGCCCTCCGGGGCTGGGCCCGTCGGATCGCCGTGCGGGAGGCGGTGCGCGCCGGCCGGGACGGGCGAGCGATCCCCGTCGACCCGGCCACGCTCGACCCGCTCGGGCTCGACCCCCGCACCGTCGTGCCCGACGGGGCCACGGCGGTCGAGGTGCGGGCGGTGCTGGCCGCCCTCCAGCCCGAGCAGCGGGCCGTGCTGGTGCTCCGCCACCTCGACGGCCTGGACGAGACCGAGATGGCCGAGGTGCTCGGCGTGGCCCGGGGCACGGTGAAGTCCCGTCTCCACCGGGCTCGGGCCGCCTTCCGCGAGAGGTGGACGGCATGACCGCCGAGACGTGGCCCACCGCCGACCTGCGGCCCATCGGCCGGGCGCGCGCCCTCGCCGCCGGGCTGCCCGGGACCGCGATCCAGGAGGGGGTGATCGACGCACCGTTCGACCGGGTCTGGGGCTTCATCGCCGACCTGGAGCGCTCGGTGCCCGAGTTCGACGTCGACGTGGCCCGGCTCCGGATCCTCGAACGCGACGGCACCCGCCTCCGGGTCCGCGCCCGGAGCTCGTGGCGGATGGCCGGCGTCCCGATCGGGTTCGACGTCGACCTGGAGGACGGCTGGTGCTGGATGGTGTCGCGGCCCCGGCTGTACGTCGTCGCCATGGCGGCCGAGCCCGACCCCGACGATCCGGGCCGGACCCGCTACGCCCACCTCGAGGGCATCACCGTGCGCCCCCGAGCCCTCGCCCGGGCCACCCGGTGGCGGACCCGCCACCACGTCGCCTCCGACGTCGTCGGCATCGAGCGCGCCCTCGGCCTCCGCCCCTGAGGGTCAACCCCCACCGCACCCGAAGTGGCGATCAGATCCGGCGGGAAGCCGCCGGATCTGATCGCCAGTTCGTGGGAGGGCTCCACCCACGCGGCTCGTAGCGTGGCGGCATGAGGGCGCTCGTCGTGGCCGACACCCACCTGACGCCGGGCACACTCGATCGGATGCCGTCCGAGGTCTGGGCCATGGCCGCCGCGGCCGACGTCGTGCTCCACGCCGGCGACGTCCTCGACCAGGCCGTCCTCGACGCGCTGGCCACCCATGCGCCCGTCCACGCCGTGCAGGGCAACAACGACGAGGGCCGGCTGGCCCTGCCCGAGGCCGTGACCCTCGACCTGGCCGACACGGCGGTGGCCATGGTCCACGACTCGGGCCCGACGGCAGGCCGGCACCGGCGGATGGCCCGCCTCTTCCCCGATGCCGACGTGGTGGTGTTCGGCCACAGCCACGCCCCGCTGGTCGAGCGGGCCGGCGCCGGCCCGCTGCTGGTGAACCCCGGCTCGCCCACCCACCGGCGCCGCCAGCCCGTCCACACCGTGGCCTGGCTGGACCTCGTCCCCGGCGAGCCCGCGACCGCCGAGATCGTCGAGGTCGGCCCCCTGGCCGGAGAGGCTCGGCCTCAGTAGTTGCGGAGCTCGACGAGGTTGTCGGCGGGGTCGCGGACGTAGATGCTGCGGCCCTGGCCCTGGGCGCCGGAGAGGTCGGCAGGACCCACCTCGACGACGAAGCGCCCGCTGGCAGCCAGCTCGTCGACGTCCTCCTCGATGACGACGGCGAAGTGGTTGACGTTCTCGCCCGTCCGCTCGCCCGGGAGCACGTCGATGATCGTGGTGGCGTCGATCCGCACGGTCACGAAGACGGCCTGGCCGGCCTCGAACTCCTCGAGCCGCTCGACGGCCAGGCCCAGCTCGTCGTGGTACCACGCCACGACGGGGGCCACCTCGGGGACCTGGAGGACGATGTGGTCGATGCCGGTGACGGTGAGTGGGGTCGTCATGACGCCCAGCCTCCCACCCCGAGCGCGATGAAGCGCTCGACGGCGGCGTCGACCCCGGCCCGGTCGCCGGTGGCCAGCAGGTCGAGGAGCAGGCCCCGGTAGACGGCCAGCCCCAGTCGGGCCTCGGCGCGGGCCACGGCCACGTCGACGCCCGCGCCCACGGCCAGCTCGACCAGCGGCGCCACCCAGTCCTCGACGATCCCCTCGAGGAACGGGGCGGCGCCGGGATCGCCCTGCAAGGCCCGGGCGTAGAGCTCGAAGAACAGCCGCTCGAAGGGCCACAGCTCGGGGTCGGCCAGCCGGGCCCACATGGCCCGCATGACCTCGGCGGGGGCACCGGTGACGTCGAGGCCGGCCAGCGCCTCGCGCTGCTGACGCTCGACCTCGGCGGCGATGGCGACGAGCAGGCCGTCCCGCGACCCGAAGTGGTAGATGAGCATGCGGTGGCTGGAACCGAGGGCGGCGGCCAGGCCCCGCAGCGTCAGGTCGCCGACCCCGTGGGCGGCGACGTGGGCGACCGCGCCCGCCAACAACCTCTGTCGCCCGTCCACGCCCCGAAATGTACCATGTGGTACATGCGCCGCATCCAGAGCATCGACACCCACGCCGTCGTGCCCGCCCCGCCCGCCGCCGTGTGGGCCGACCTGGTCGACGGCCGCCGCTGGCCGACGTGGAGCCCGCTCGGCGCCTACGAGCTGGTGACGCCGGGGGCGACCGGGCCCGACGCCCCCCTCGGCGAGGTGCGGATCTTCCGGACCAAGCAGCTGATGGGCGCGACCGTGCCCCGCGAGGAGGTGGTCGAGGTCGTCCCCGAGCGCCGCCTGGCCTACGTGCTCCTCGACGGGATGCCGCTGGACGACTACCGGGCCGTCATCGACCTCACGCCGGTCGACAGCGGCACCGAGGTGCGCTGGCGATCGACCTTCACCGCCCGCCGCCGCGGGATGGGCCCGGTCTACCGCCGGCTGCTCGGCCTGTTCATCCAGCGCTGCGTCGACGGCCTCGCCGCCCACCACGCCGCAGCTACGCCAACCACGTCCTGACCAGCCCGCGCAGGTGGTCGATGTTGACGTTCTTGGCCGCGCTGACCCAGATGACCTGGCCCGGCTCCAGGTCCAGCCCGGCGGCCAGCTCCTTCTTGCGGCGGTCGCGGATCGACGCCTTCACCTTGTCGTGCTTGGTGGCGATCACGACGTGGGGCCGCTCGTGGTGGCGCAGCCACTCGACCATCTGGACGTCGAGCGGGGTCGGGCCGATCTCGCCGTCGACCAGCACGAGGATGGCCACCAGCTCGTCCCGCCCCAGCAGGTAGCCCTCGATCATCTTCTGCCAGCCGCCGCGCATCTGCCGGGGCGCCTTGGCGAAGCCGTAGCCGGGGCAGTCGACCAGGGTGGCGTCGCGGCCGAGGCCGGCCTCGTCGACCAGGAAGGCGTTGAGCAGCCGGGTCCGCCCGGGGGTCTTCGACGTGTGGGCCAGCCGGGTCTGGTTGGCCAGGGCGTTGAGCAGCGACGACTTGCCCACGTTCGACCGGCCCACGACGGCCAGCTCGGCGCGGGTGGGCGGCAGGGTGTCGATGCGGTCGGCGGACGTCACGAACCGGAGCTGGAGCGGTCCCTTCACCCCCGCACCCTCGCGCACCGGGCACGATGCACCCATGCCCAGGATCGCCACGGTCTCGCTCCTCGTCCACGACCTCGACGAGGCCATCGCCTTCTACCGGGACGCCGCCGGCTTCGAGCTGGTGGAGGACACCGATCAGGGCGGCGGCCGGCGCTGGGTCGTCGTCCGCCCGCCGGGCGCCGACGAGGGCACCGGGCTGTTGCTGGCCCTGCCGTCCGACGAGGCCCAGGCCGCCCGGGTCGGCGACCAGGCCGGCGGCAAGGTGTGGCTGTTCCTCGAGACCGACGACTTCGCCCGCGACCACGCCCGCATGACCGCCGGCGGGGTCCGCTTCCGGGAGGAGCCCCGCCACGAGCCCTACGGCACCGTCGCCGTGTGGGAGGACCTCTACGGCACCCCCTGGGACCTCATCCAGCCCACCTGAGATCCGTTCCGTGTGCGGAAAGCCACCGCACCGGTGGCTTTCCGCACACAGAACGATCTACGCGGGGGTGAGGGGGACTCTGGCGAAGCGGCCGTCGTGGCGGGGTGGGCCGACGGCCACGGCGACGGGGTGGGCGAAGGCGGGACCGTCGGTCACGAAGGTGTGGAGCTCGCCGTACTCGCCGCAGGGGTCGATGCCGGCGGGCAGGTCGGCCAGCAGGGCCCGGTCGTAGGCCCGGCCGACGAAGCGGGCGTCGAGCTGGTCGGTGTCGACGCAGGTGACGACCGGCGCCAGGCCCAGGTCGATGATGCGCCCGGCCACCTGGTCGACCGGCTCCTCCCACAGCGGGAAGACGGGGTCGAGCCCGGAGCCGGCCATGGCCTCCTCCCGGTAGGTCCGGACGTCGGCCAGGTGGAGGTCGCCGAAGACCACGGCGGTGACACCGACGGCCCGGGCGCCGTCGAGGGCGGCGCCCATCCGCCGCTGGTACTCGCCGTCGGGACACGGCTGGGGCACCTCGACCACGTGGAGGGGGAGCCCGAGCGCCAGTGCCTGGGCGGCGACGAGGGCTCGGGGCACGTCGTGCATGGTCACCGCGTCCGACGCCTCGTCGGTGGTGGTGAGCAGGCCGACGACGGCGAGGGTCGGGTCGGCCAGGGCGTCGTGCAGGGCCAGGGCGCTGTCCTTGCCGCTGCTCCACGCCACCCAGGCGCGCCGGGGCTCTCTCATGCCGAGGTCACGGCGACGTCATCGGCGCTTGGCGTCGGGGTCGAACGGCGGCAGGCCCATCTGGTCCCGCACGGGCACCACCTCGGGGTTGGTGAGCGAGCGGCGTTGCCAGTTGGCCCCGTCGACCACCAGCGTGTGCCCGGAGATGAACCGGGCGTAGGGCGAGGCCAGGAAGGTCGCCGCCCACCCCAGCTCGTGGCGCTGGCCGACCCGGAGGGCGGGCTGGCGGCCGTCCTTGTCGTCGAGGGCGCCGAGGTTGCCCTGGATGTCGGCGGTCATGTCCTCGTGGGGGAAGAGGCCCGGGACCAGCCCGTTGACCTGGATGCCGTACGGCCCCCACTCCACCGCCAGCGTCTCGGTCAGGTTCTTGACGCCGGCCTTGGCCGCCGC
>DATHEV010000316.1:0-2379 GCA_035318405.1 Iamia sp. | reverse complement strand
GGTCAACACCGTGGGGGCCAAGGGGCTGTTCGCGTGGGACGACCCGGTGCACGGGGGGACCGTCGGGCTCCAGACAGGTGACGTGGCGCTGGCCGAGCTGCTCACCGCCGACCTCGTCGTCACCACGGGGCTCGATCACCGGGAGTCGACGTCGCTGGGCGCCGCCGTCGGCGCACGGGCCGCGTCGGACCCCGACGGCGTCGTCGACGTCCACCCCGCCCACCTCGCCCTCGCCGCCGGTGGCTGGCCGCCGGCCGCCGGGCCCGGCGCCCGCCCGCCGATCTACGACCGCCTCGCCGCCGTCGCCGGCCCGCTGTACCAGCAGCCCGGGTCGCCCCCGGCCGCCGCGGCCGCCCTCGCCGCCGGCCTGGCCCCTGGCGGGCTGGTGGTCGCCGCGCCCGGTCGGGTCGGCTTCTGGGTGGGCCGGACGTTCCCCACCGCCGTGGCCGGCTCGGTCGTCGTCGCCACCGGCGATCCGGAGGGCACGGCCGAGGCGGTCGCCCTGGCCGCCGCCCGATCGGGCCGGGCGACGACGTTGGTCGCCCCGGCCTCCGATCCGGCTGGAGCGGGTGCCGTCGCCGCGGTGGCGGCGGAGGAGGGCCTGCCCCTGGTGGTCGAGGTCTGGGCCGGTCCGGACGAGCCCGCCCTGGACGGCCCCGCCCACCGCACCGTCCCCGTCGACTGGTCCGTCCTGGACCGCCTGGTCGAGGTCGCCGGCCCCCCCGACCCCGCCATCTGGCCCGGGCACTAGTGGCGCGGCCGCTCAGCTGAGGTCGGGGACCGGCTGGCCGTGGCGGGCGGCCATCTCGGCCGGGAGGGTGGGGAGCTCCCACGCCGGGTCGGGCTGCCAGTCGCGCCACGAGCCGTCGAACGGCGGATCGCCCCGCTCGAACTCGGCGATCACCCGCTCGCCCTCGGCCCGGATGGTGGCGGCCTCGGCCTCGGAGAACCGGCCCAGCTCGACGCCCGCGGCCATCTCGTCCTCGTCCTTCCAGAGCCAGAACCCACCGTCGTCGAGCCAGACGTCGAGGACGTGGTCACGGGTGTGCACCCCGGCCTCCGAGCGCCGGAGCGGCTCCTCGAGGTTGGCGTACCAACCGGCGACGCCGGTGGCCTGGTCCCGGAACCGCCACAGCGAGTGCGCCCGACCGGGCCGCTCGAGCCGCAGGATGCCCTCGCCCTCCCACGCGGTGACCTCGTACTGCCGGGGCGCCGTGAACCGCTCGGCCGGCGGCCGGTCCCGCAGCCCTCGCCCGTCGACCGGCACGACGGCCAGCCGCGGCGTCCCCGGCGCCAGCCACGCCACCAGCCCGTCAGCGTCGTCCCGCACCACCCGTACCGGTACCGCGTCCCGCTCATAGCACCACACGATCACGTCCCCCGCAGCCCACCGCTGCTCGTCGCCCACCCCCCGAGGCTCCCACGGCGCCGGCGGGGGTGGGGGGCGCTACTCGGCGGACGCCACGCCGATGGGGCAGGTGACGCCGGTGCCGCCGAGGCCGCAGTAGCCGTTGGGGACCTTGTCGAGGTACTGCTGGTGGTGGTCCTCGGCGTAGAAGAACGGGCCGCCGGCGGCGATCTCGGTGGTGATGTCGCCGTAGCCGGCCTCGGTCAGGGTGGCCTGGAACCGCGTGCGGCTGGCCTCGGCCAGGGCCAGGTCGTCGCCCGAGAGCCCGTAGATGCCGGACCGGTACTGCGTGCCCATGTCGTTGCCCTGCTGCATGCCCTGGGTCGGGTCGTGGCCCTCCCAGAAGACCTTGAGGAGCGTCTCGAGGCTGACCTCCTCGGGGTCGTAGGCGACGAGGACGGCCTCGGTGTGGCCGGTGCGCCCGGAGCACACCTCCTCGTAGCCGGGGTTGGGCGTGTAGCCGCCGACGTAGCCCACCGCAGTGGTGACGACGCCGGGGGTCTGCCAGAAGATCCGCTCGGCGCCCCAGAAGCAGCCGAGGGCGAAGATCGCCGTGCGGGTGCCCTCGGGGAACGGCGGGGTGAGGGGGGTACCGAGCACGGTGTGGGTGGCGGCGACGGGCATCGAGACGTCCCGGCCCTTCAGGGCCTGATCCGGCTCGACCATCTCCAGCTTGCGACGCAGGAACATGCCTCCAGGCTAGGGGGGACGCGCAACCTCGGCCCGTCGCCGGCCGTTCACCCCGACGGGTGGCATGATCCAGACACCGGCCGTTCACCACTGGGGAGACCATGCGCAAGACCACTCGGGCCCTCGTGGCCGTCGCCGTCCTGGTCGCCGCCCCGCTGGCGGCCTGTGGCGCCGACGAGCCGGCCGCCGATGCCGCCGACACCACGGTCAAGGCGTTGGACAACGTCTTCGGCGAGACGGCGCCCCACACCATCGAGGTGGCGGTGGGCGAGACCGTGACC
>DATHEV010000315.1:0-11751 GCA_035318405.1 Iamia sp. | reverse complement strand
GGCTACCAGGACATGCGCGACGGCAAGAACATCCGCGGCCTCATCAAGTACTAGGTCAGGGTCTCTCGTCGGAGATCTCGCTTCGCTCGATCTCCTCCTCGAACTGATGGTGCTCGCTGCGCTCGCGCTGTCCCACGGTTCGGCGGCTCGTTCCTCGCAGTCTCACCGTTCGTCGGGGGGAGACCCCCCGTGCCCCCCAGCGGCTGCGCCGGACGCGTCCGGTCGTCGTCGTCGGTCCGGTTCGGTCGTCGTCGCACCGCGGCGCGGGCGTGGTGCGGTCCTATGAAGCTCTCTCGTCTGACATCTCCGACCGTTCCGGGTGGGGCGATCCTCGTGGTTCCGCTGGGGTCCACCGAGCAGCACGGGCCCCACCTTCCGCTGGGCACCGACACCGCCGTCGCCCTCGCCGTGTGCGACCGGCTGGCGGCCCGCCGGTCCGACGTCGTCGTCGCGCCCGCCCTGCCCTACGGGTCGAGCGGCGAGCACGCCGGCTTCGCCGGGACGCTGTCGATCGGCCAGGAGGCCCTCGAGCGGGTGGTGGTCGAGCTGGTGCGGTCGGCCGATGCCTTCCCCGCGGTGGTGTTGGTGTCGGGCCACGGCGGGAACGCCGAGCCGCTGGCGCGGGCCGTGGCCGTCCTGCGGGGTGAGGGCCGCCGGGTCGTGGCCTGGTCGCCCCGCATCCCCGGTGGCGACGCCCACGCCGGGCGGACCGAGACCTCCCTGCTCCTGGCCCTCCATGTAGAGGCGGAGCAGCCGGGGGATGTCGCGGCGGGGGTTGGCGTTGCCGAAGATGCAGCCCACCAGCTCCTTGCGCTGGAGCGTGAGGTCGAACAGGTTCAGCTTCACGTCGCCGGCGTTGATGTCGGCCACGGAGACGACGACGCAGCGCCCACCCTTGGCGAGGAGCGCCATGGCCGGGGCGATCATGTCGCCGGTGACCTGGCCGGTGGTGATGATGACCTTGTCGGCGTTGGCGCCCCAGGTCAGCTCGCCCACGAGCGCCTGCGCCTCCTCGAAGCTGGAGACGCAGTGCGTGGCGCCGAAGATCGGGGCCTGCTCGTGCTTGAACGCCACCGGGTCGACGGCGATGACGTGGCGGGCGCCGGCGTAGGACGCGCCCTGGAGGGCGTTGGCGCCGACGCCGCCGATGCCGACGACGACCACGGTCTCACCGGGCTGGACGTTGGCGGCGTTGACCGCCGCGCCCCAGCCGGTGGTGACGCCACAGCCGACGAGAGCGGCCTTGTCGAGGGGGATGTCGTCGGTGAGCTTGATGCAGCTGGCCTCGCTCACGACGGTGACCGGGCTGAACGTGCCGAGGCAGCACATGACGCCGAGATCGGTGCCGTCCTTGGCGTGGTGGCGGGACGTGAGGTCGGAGATCTGGCGGCCGGCGAGGAGGACGGCACCGAGGTCGCACAGGTGCTGCCAGCCCCGCGCGCAGGACGGGCAGCGGCCACAGGCGGGGATGAATCCGAGGGCGACGTGGTCACCGACCGCGAGCGTGGTGACGCCCGGGCCGACCTCGACGACGGTGCCGGCGCCCTCGTGGCCACCGATGATCGGGAACTGCTCGAGGCCCATCATCTTGGAGATCTCGGGGTCGAGGACCATGTCCCCGGTGACGAGGTGCTCGTCGGAGTGGCAGAGGCCGGAGGCCGCCAGCTCGACCTTGACCTCGCCGGCCTTCGGATCGTCGAGGGTGATGTCCTCGACGCTCCACTCGGCGTTCTGCTCCCACAGGATGGCGGCTCGTGACTCCACGTCTCACTCCTCGTATCCGGCCGCGGCTCGGCGGCACTGTTGGACGGCTGTCCAGCATCCTTCCACAGGGTCAGAACGGACGCGCATCGTCCCGCCCGGCCTGGTCGGTAGGGTCTGCCGCCGCCCTCCACACCTCCCGGGAGACGTTTTCGTGACCGACCACATCCTCGCCATCGACCTCGGTACGGGCGGTCCCAAGGTGGCCCTGGTCGACGATCACGGCAGGGTCGTGGCCCACGAGGTGGAGACGACCGGCGTCATCCTCGAGCCCCACGGCGGGGCCGAGCAGGACCCCGACGAGTGGTGGGACGCCATCACCCGGGCGGTGCAGCGGCTGGTCGCCGCCGCACCCGAGGCGGCCGCCGCGCTGGCGGGTGTGTCGGTCACCTCGCAGTGGTGCGGGACGGTGCCGGTCGGCGGCGACGGGAAGGCGATCGGCAACGCCATCATCTGGATGGACAGCCGGGGCGCCGAGGCCATCGGCAAGGTCGTCAGCGGCCGGGTCAACGTCATGGGCTACGACCCCCGGCGTCTGGCCCGCTGGGTGCAGCTCACCGGCGCCGCCCCCAGCCTCAGCGGCAAGGACCCGATCGCCCACATCCTCTGGCTCAAGGAGGAGCGGCCCGAGGTCTACGACGCCGCCGAGCGCCTGCTGGAGCCGGGCGACTACCTCAACTTCCGCCTCACGGGGAAGGCGGTGTCGTCCCACGACTGCATCGTCATGCACTGGCTCACCGACAACCGCGACCGCGACGCCATCACCTACCACCCGCAGCTCCTGGAGTGGACCGGGGTCGACAAGGCCAAGCTGCCCCAGCTGGTGCCGTCGGCCTCGGTGGTGGGCGAGCTGCTGCCGGCGGTGGCCGAGGAGTGGGGGATCGCCGCCGGGGTGCCGGTCACGACGGCCATGGGCGACGTCCACGCCGCCTGCGTCGGGTGCGGCGCGGTGAAGGACTACGAGCCCCACCTCTACCTCGGCACCAGCTCGTGGCTGAGCTTCCACCTGCCCGGCAAGCGCACCGACATCCGCAACAACATGGCCGCCTTCCCGGCCGCCCTGCCCGGCAAGTACTTCCTGGCCAACGAGCACGAGTCGGCCGGCGCCTGCCTGCTCCACGCCCGCGACCAGCTCCGCCTGGTCGACACGCTGGAGGAGCTGAACGACGTGGCCGAGGCGTCCCCGTCGGGCAGCAACGGGCTGATCTACCTGCCCTGGCTCAACGGCGAGCGCACGCCCGTCGACGACCACACCATCCGGGGCGGCTGGACCAACCTCTCGCTGGCCCACGACCGGGCCGACCTGCTCCGCTCGATCCTCGAGGGCGTGGCCTACAACTCCCGCTGGTTGATGGAGGCGGTCGAGTCGTTCACCAAGTCGCCCCTCGGGCCCATCGTCGTCATCGGCGGCGGGGCCCGCTCGGACCTGTGGTGCCAGATCCACGCCGACGTCCTCCAGCGCCCGATCCGCCGGGTCGAGGACTACCAGCACGCCGGTACCCGGGGCGCGGCCCTGGTGTCGTGGGTGGCGCTGGGGCGGATGGAGGTCGACGCCATCGACGGCCTCGTCGCCGTCGAGGCGGAGTTCACCCCCGACCCGTCGACGGTCGAGACCTACGCACCCCTCTACGAGGCCTTCGTCTGCATGTACAAGGCCACCAAGGGCATCCACGCCAAGCTCAACCACTGATGCGCCGCCCGCTCCTCGCCCTCCTGGCCGCCGGCCTCGCCCTGGCCGCCATCGGCTGCTCCGACGACGGTGACGGCACCACCGCCTCGACGTCCACCACGCCGGGGTCCGACGCATCCGAGTCGACCACGACCACCGTCGACCCGGTGTCCCCCCTCGACATCTACGAGGTGGCCGAGACCCGCGACACCTGGGTCGACACGACCCGCCCGACCCCGGCCCACGGCGGCCAGCCCGAGCTCCCGGAGCGCACGCTCGACGTCGTCGTCTACGCCCCGGAGGGCGAGCCCGGGCCCTGGCCGCTGATCGTGTTCGGCCACGGCAGCAGCCGGGCGGGCGACCACTACGCCGGCACGCTGACCGCCTGGGCGTCGGCCGGCTACGTGATCGTCGCCCCCGACTTCCCGCTGTCGTCCGAGGGCACTCCGGGCGGGACCAAGTTCGACGAGGTCGAGAACCAGACCGGCGACGTCTCGTTCCTGATCGACACCGCCCTGACCGAGCTCGTCGACGTCGTCGACCCCGAGCGCATCGGCATCGGGGGCCAGTCGTTCGGGGCGATCACCGCCCTGGGCGCCGGCTTCAACGCCTGCTGCGCCGACCCCCGCATCGACGTCGTCACCGAGTTCGCCGGCATCTGGTTCCCGCTGTCGAGCACCGAGCAGGACCCGGCGACCACCGACCGGCCGCTGCTCATGGTCCACGGCGGCGACGACCACAGCGCGACCGATGTCGACGCGGCTGTCGAGGTCTGGGAGGACGTGATCGACGCCCCCGGCGGCTTCATCACCCTCACCGGCGCCGTGCACGACGACGGCTACTTCGAGGGCCCGGTCGACGACTGGGGCGCCGTGGTCACCAAGGCGACGCTGGCGTTCTACGACGCTCACCTCAAGGACGACCCCACCGGCTGGGAGCGGGTCCAGGCTGCGGTCGAGGCCGCCGGCCCCGACGTCGCCACCCTCCGCGAGCGCTAGAGCGAGGCGATCGGGGGGCGCTCGGCGAGACGGAGGGGCGTGTCGATGGCGGCGTGGCCCTCGGGGGCGAACTGGTGCATGGCGTCGCCGGCGGGATCCAGGCCGAGCCGGCGCAGGGCGGCGGCCAGGACCTCGGCGGCCATCACCCCGAGCTGCTGCTGCGACTGGCGCCGGTGCGTGCGCCGGCCGAGATCGACCTGCGCCAGCCCGTCGCTCCCGTGACGCTCGTGGGCATCGAGCAGCAGGGCGATCTCGACGCCGTAGCCGATCGGGAACGCCACCGCCTCGAGGAGCTCCCGCCGCGCCGCGTACTCGCCGGCGAGGGGCTGGACGAGCCGGGCCAGCTCCGGTCGGTAGAGGCTGAGCAGCGGACGCGCCACCAGCTCGGTCACCCGCCCGCCGTGCTCCTCGACGGTGCCGTCGGCGGCGACGATGGGCCGCTCGTAGAACCCCTTGACCAGGCGCACGGCGGGGTCGGTCAGGAGCGGGCCGAGCAGGCCGACGATGTAGTGCGGCCCGGCGTCCAGGACGTCGGCATCGGCGAACACCACCAGGTCGCCGGTGCTGGCGAGCACGCCCCGCCACATGGCCTCGCCCTTGCCCCGCGCCGCCGGGATGGCGGGGTGGACGTCGCCCACGGCGACCACCGTGGCGCCGGCGTCCCGGGCCACCGCCGCGGTGCGATCCGACGAGAGCGAGTCGACGACGACCACCTCGTCGAGGAGGCCGGCGTCCCGCAGCGGGAGGTAGGCCTCCAGCACCCGGCCGACGGTGGCCTCCTCGTCCCGGGCCGGGAGGACCAGCGAGGTGGTGACGCCGTCGGCCCGCTTGCGGTCGACCAGGGCGTCACGGTCGTGGTCGGCGTGGTGGGACGTCCGCACCCCGGCACGGTAGCGGCGCCCCGGTTCGCCGGGTCCGAGCGCCGGGCGGCAGGCTGGCCCCATGCCCCGTGGACCCCGCCCCGACCCCGACGGGGATCCGGTCCTGGCGCGCCGGGCCCAGATCGCCCATTGGGTCGATCTGGGCCAGAAGGTCGGCTACGGGTTGTTCGGGCTGGCCGTCGTGGCCTTCCTCATCGGCTTCGTCGTCGGGCTGGAGGACTGGGTCGTCACCCTGATCGTGGCCTGCCTGGTGGTCGGATCGATCGTCCTCGCCCCCGCCATCGTGTTCGGCTACGCCGTGCGGGCGGCGGACAGGGCCGACCGTGACGGCGACTGGTAGCTCCCGGGCCGCTTCCACGTCACCACCGGGCCGTCGTCGTCGAGGATGCGAGCCACCGCGGTGCCGCCGTCGAAGGCGATCTCACCGTGGGAGGGGTCGCTCACGTCGGCGAAGAACAGCTCGTCGGACTCGTCGAGCTGGTCGCCGGCCAGTGCCACCTCGACCGTCACGTCGGTCTCGCCGGCCGGCAGCTCGACGACGACGTCGATCGGGTCGTAGTCGGCGCCCGGATCGGCGCTCTCGCCGACGATGGCGGTGTGGACCCGGAAGGTGACCGGCTCGGGGACGGCCTGGTTCGCCTCGACCACGAGGTCGAGCGTCCCGTCGGAGCCGGGATCGCCCTCGGGAGCCTCGGGGTTGCTCGTGACGAAGCCCAGCTCGAGACCGGAGCCGTCGTAGAGCAGCGCCTCGGCCGCGGGGCCGACGTCGACGATGTCCTCGTCCCAGACGATGGCCTCGAAGCCGTACCGCTCGGCCGGCTCGGGACCGTCGTCGTCGTACACGCTGAGGTCGAAGTCGGCGGTGGTCGCACCCGCGGGGATGTCGACGTCGAAGGTCCAGCCGCAGCCGCCGCCCCCGGGGCTGGGGCAGGCGAGGTCCCACTCGTTGACATCGATGAGCTGGGGGCTCACGGAGACGGAGAGGTCGACGGTCAGGGGGGAGGAGAGCGTCAGCCGGCCCTCGACCTGGCCGTCGGCCTCGGTGGCGTCGTAGGCCTCGACCGTGAGGTCGGGGAGCGGCACCGTGAAGCCGCCGGGGCCGACCGGGGGGCGGGGCGGCACGGTGGGGGTCGTGAAGCCGTTCGCGGCGCCGGCGGCGGTCGGGATCAGGGCGAGACCCAGGGCGAGCGCCAGGGCGGCGGTCAGACGGCGGGTGGGGGTGGACATGTCTCCTCCTCGGAGGGGTCGGTGGTGTGCCCGTCCTGACCCCCCGGTCCCCCGCCGCTTACGGCCCGGCGCCGGGGACCCGTCCCCGCGCGCCGCGGCGTGATCGCGACGAAGATGTAAGGCAGTCCGACTCCAGCGGTCAGGAGGAGGGATGGACCTGAGGGCACGAGCCGACGACGCCGAGCTGGTGCGCGCCGCCCAGGCGGGCGACGGGCAGGCGTTCGGCGTGCTGTTCGACCGCTGGTCGAGCCGGGTGCTCGACGTCGCCTACCGCATCGTCCGCGACCGCGAGGTGGCGGCCGAGGTCGCCCAGGACGCCTTCCTGGCGGCCTGGACGGGGCTCGAACGGCTCGAGCAGGCCGAGTCGTTCGGCGGCTGGGTGCTGCGCATCGGCCGCAACCGGGCGCTCAACCGCCTGGAGCGGGAGCGCCGGTCCGTCCCCCTGGGCGACGAGGAGACGACCGAGATGGTGGACCGACGAACCGACCACGGCGACGAGGCGGGCGAGGCCGCCGCCCGCGCCGAGGGCGCCGAGCTGGTGTGGGCCGCGGCCGCCGCCCTCGGCCCCCGCGACGCCAGCGTCCTCGACCTGCACCTGCGCCACGGGCTGTCGCCGGGCGAGATCGCCGAGGAGCTGGGCGTCACGGCCAACAGCGCCCACCAGGTCCTGTTCCGGCTGCGGGCCCGGCTGGGCGACGCCGTGCGGGCCTGCGTGCTGTGGCGGGCGGGCCGACCGGCGTGCCCCGACCTGGCCGGGGCGGTGGCGGCCGCCGGGATCGAGGCCTTCGGTCCCGACGCCGTCCGGGTCATCGGCGCCCACGCTGGCGGCTGCGACGCCTGCGCCCAGCGCCAGGAGGGGCGGCTCTCGCCCGAGGCCCTCTTCGCCGCCGTCCCCCTCCTCGTCGTGGCCCCCGAGGTGCTCGCCGCCATCCGCCTGGGCCTCGCCCGCGCCGGGGTCCCGGTGGGCGACCCGCCCGCGACCGCGGGCGGCCGCGAGCCCGGGTCCTCCGATGGGTCCGACGCCGGCGGCTCCGACTCGGCCTCACCTCCCCCGGAGCAGACCGGCGTCGGTGCGGCCCGGGGACCGGCGGCGGTCGCGGTGGCGGCCGGGGTCCTGGTGCTGGTCGTGGTGGCCGTCCTCCTGCTGCTGGGCGACGACGGGGCCGACCCCGAGGAGGTGGCGACCGACGGCACCACCACGTCGACCACCGACGGGAGCTCGGGCTCGACCACCGAGCGGCCGTCCGCCTCGTCGTCGACCTCGACATCGAGCCTTCCGCCGCAAGGGGCGTCCTCGCTCCCGTCGCCGATCCCGTCGTCGACGACCACGACCACCGGGCCGTCCGCCGACATCGGCACCACCAGCGAACCGGGGTTCGTCCCCGACACCGCCACGCCGCCGCGGCCCACGACCCCGCCGACCACCGCGTCACCACCTCCCACCACCGCCGAGCCCCCGGCGCCCGACCCGCCCACGATCATCTCCTTCACCGCCACCCGGATCCCCGGCCCCGGCTGCGCCACCCCCTCCCAGCGCGTCGCCCTGAGCTGGCGCACCTCCGGCGCCGACGACATCCGCATCGTCGGCCCCGGCGCCCCGTCCGGTCCCCAGGCCGCCGTCGGCACCGGCCAGGGCTGCTCCCCCGGCCCCGGCACCTACATGCTCACCGCCACCGGCCCCGGCGGCACCACCAACCGCACCGCCACCGCCTGACCGGAGCCCGTTCCGTGTGCGGGTTGCCCCATATGCGGCAGCAATCCGCACACAGAACGGCTAGCTCGCGGCGATCTGGTCGGCGGCCTGGAGCATCTGGCGGCCGATGGGCTGGAGGCTGATCTGCTCGCACACCAGGCCCGTGGCGACCCGCTCGACGACGCCCCACTCCCAGATGGCGGTGGCGTCGAGACCGGTCCGCTCGGCGAGCCACGCACACCGGGCCCACAGGACGTCGGGCGTGTCGGGATCCTCCCGCAGGAGGACGCCGAGGTCGTACTCGGGCTCGGCCCGCAGGCCGTCGGGATCGACCAGCTTCCAGCCGTCACCCGCCTGGAGGGCGTTGCCCTGGTGGACGTCGCCGTGGACCAGCACGGCCCGTTCGTCGTCGTACGCCGCCTCGCGGCTCGCGGCGCAGGCGAGGGCGTGGTCGACCGCAGCCGAGGAGCACGGCCGTCCTGTCGTCTCCCAGGTGGACGTCACGAAGTCGGTCAGCCACCGGGCCTTCTCCGCCCCGGTCTTCAGACCGGCGTCCGCGGCCGGTCGCCAGACCCGCTCGACCGTGGCGACCAGGATCTCGTTGGCCTCGGCGAGGGGCAGGCGCAGGTCGCCGAGCATCGGGCCCAGCCGCTCCAGCAGCAGAGCGCCGCGCGGGACGTCGTCGCGCAGCAGGGCCACGCACCCGTCGCCGCCGGCGAGACGAAGGGTGGCGATCTCCGGCCGGGCGGCGTCGAGCGCTCGGGGGATGCACAGCTTGAGCACCGCCGGCGTGCCGTCGTCGAGCTCGGCGGCGGCGACGTAGGCCTCGGTCGGGTTGGGGTAGGGCGCGCCGACGGTGATGCCCCAGTCGGCCTCGAGCGCGACCACCAGCGAGGGCAGGCCGTCGAGCCACGCGGACGCTCCCGAGGTGATCGCCTTGTTCCGGACGACCTCGGGGACCTCCAGCACTAGAGACCTGCGCGAATAGGGCCAGGCCGCGGCGGACATCTCCTCGGCAGGGCCTCGGAGAGCAGAGCACTGTGCATCTGGGTCGCCTCGCCTAACGGCTCGGCTCCTGAGCGAGGGCGTCGCGCAGCCGGTCGGCCGCCAGGGCGGCGGCCTTGTCGGCGTCGGGCGAGACCAGGCCCATGGCGAAGAAGCCGTGGACCAGGCTCGGCCCGGGGACGTGCTCGACCGGCACGCCGGCCGCGGCGAGGCGGGTGGCGTAGGCGTCGCCCTCGTCGCGCAGCGGGTCGAACTCGGCCGTCAGCACCTGCGCCGGCGGGAGGCCCGACAGGTCCTCGACGAACAGGGGCGAGACGGCGGGCGAGGTGGGGTCGCCGTGGCTGCGGTCGGCACCCAGGTAGTGGTCCATGAACCAGCGCATCGTGGCCGCCGTGAGGAAGTAGCCCTCGCCGTTCTCCTCGATCGACGGGTGCGCCATCGTCAGGTCGGTGGCCGGGTAGACGAGCAGCTGGTGGCGCAGGGCCGGTCCGCCCTCGTCCCGGGCCCGGACCGCCATCAGAGCGGCGAGGTTGCCGCCGGCCGAGTCGCCGCCGACGGCCATCAGGGTGGGGTCGCCGCCGTGGTCGCCGATGTGCTCAGCCACCCAGGTGAGGGCGGCCCAGGCGTCGTCGGTGGCGGCCGGGGCCGGGTGCTCGGGGGCGAGGCGGTAGTCGACCGACACGACGACGACACCCGCCCGCTGGCACAGCTTCCGGGCCGTCGGGTCCGACGTCTCCACGTCGCCGATCACCCAGCCGCCGCCGTGGTACCAGACCAGGACCGGCGCCGGGCCGTGGGCGTCGGGGCGGTAGATGCGGGCCGGGATGTCGCCCCCCGGGCCGGGGATGGCCACGTCGGTGACGGGACCGACCTCGATCGGTTCGCCGTCGGCCGCCCGCAGGGCGGCGTAGAGCACCCGCATCGTCGGCGGGTCGACCTCGGTGATGTCGAGCGGCGCCGCCGCCAGCTGGTCGAGCAGGGCCTGGATCTCGGGCACGACGGGCACGGTCACCTCCGGGGTCGAACGGCCCCGGACAGTACGCCAGCACCCCCAACCCCCGCCGGAGGCCACCGAACTGGCGATCAGATCCGGCGGGAACCCGCCGGATCTGATCGCCGGTTGCCAGAGGTGGAATGAGCCCAGGGCGGACGGCCGGTTCAGTCCCCCCGATGACACCCGGCCGGCAAGGGCCCGAGCGGCCCGGCGGCGACGAAGGAGCCGCCAAGAGCGGGAAGGACGGCATCCCTGTCTCGGAGCGAGCGCCAGCGAGCGCCGAGAACGAGCGATCCCCGAGAGGACACGACCCCCGAAAGGCAAGGGGCTCGCTCGGACTCACCGAAAGAAGCGGGTCCAGAGGACCCGCTTCTCGGTGAGTCCGGGCGGGCCCGAGTCCCAGGGGCGGGGGGAGGGGGTGACCCCAGGACTCGGGCCCTGCCACGGTCTGGTCCCATTCTGCCAGAGAACAGCGGAAATGGGAACGGCAGGAGGCAGCCCGATGGACCGCCCGTGGCCCCACTCTAGACCACCAAACTGACCCGTCGGTCAAGCGGTGGGGACTGGGCGTTGGCTACTGGCCGGTAACGTCGCGGGATGGCCGCCCGCCTCCCTGCTGCCGCTCGGCGGCGCCAGCTCCTCGACGTGGCGCTGGGCGAGTTCGCCGAGCGGGGCTACTCCGGCGTGAGCATGGACCAGGTGGCCGAGGCCGCCGGGGTCACCAAGCCCGTGGTGTACCAGCACTTCACGTCGAAGCGGGCCCTCTACCTGGAGCTGGTGGCCGACGTGGCCGACCGGCTGGAGAGCGCGGTGGTGAAGGCCACGGCCGACGCCGCCTCGCCCCGCGAGCAGGTCGAGGCCGGCTTCCGCGTCTACTTCCGCTTCGTGACCGAGCACCGCGACGCCTTCCGCCTGCTGTTCACGGCGGACAGCCGCCGGGACCGCGACCTCACCGAGGCCGTCCTCCGGGTCGAGGAGACCTTCGCCCAGTCGGTCGCCACGCTCATCGACGTCGAGGGGCTGGCCGACGAGGACCGGCTGCTGCTGGCCCGGGGCATCGTCGGCATCGCCGAGGTGACGAGCCGCCACTCGCTGGCCACCACCCCCGAGCCCGACCCCGACGCCCTGGCCCACCGCGTGGCCAACCTGGCCTGGGCCGGCCTCCGGGGCATCCGCGGCACCTGACCCACAGCCGTCACAGATCGGCAACGCCCACCCGCGGGGCGCCGGGCATGATGACGCCATGGCCCCCACTGAGACAAGCGAGCGACCCAGCCAGCACAGCTCGCGCTCCGACCGCGGAGCCTGCGGAGCGGCCGGCGCTCATCGGAGCACCCGCAAGGCGGACCGACTGGACGTTGCCCACCATGTGAACGCGCTCCGATGAGCGAGTCGTCGGACATCCGGGCGCTGGCCGACGAGTACTGGGAAGCGGTGCTCCGGGCCAGCCCCACCTACGCCACCTTCCTCGGCGACCGCCGCTTCGACACCGAGATCGAGGACATCAGCGCCGAGGCCGAGGC
>DATHEV010000314.1:0-2147 GCA_035318405.1 Iamia sp. | reverse complement strand
GGTCTCGATGGTGATGCCGGCCAGCGCCAGGCCGAGGGTGCTGGCGAACGACCCGCCCAGCTCGACGGCCTGCTTGCGGCTGCGGTTGAGCAGCCCGAGGCCGAGCCCGGCCGACACCCCGGCGAGCATCCCCCCGTACACCGCTGCGCTGCGGGCGATGGTGGTGAGGTCGGCGTTGGCCCGGCCGGCGAAGCGGCGCACCGGCCACCCGTACTCGGCGGCCACCGCGGTGAGCCGGCGGCCGGGGTTGAGCGCCCTCGGCCGGCCGGCGGCGTGCAGGAACGGCACGTCCTCGTCGCCGTTGGAGTACGCGTAGCTGACAGCCAGGTCGATGCCGTGCTCCTCGGCGAAGGCGCGCATCGCGTCGGCCTTGCCGACGCCGTACGGGACCGCGCCGGAGACGCGGCCGGTGAGGATGCCGTTCTCCGTCTCCAGCTCGGTGCAGATGACGTGCTCGACGCCCAGCTCACGGGCCATCGGCCCCACCTGGAAGCGGGTGGCCGACGAAGCGAGGACGACGGTGTGGCCCATCCGGCGGTGGGCCTTCACCAGCTCCCACGCCTCCGGGTAGAGGCTGCCGGCGATCTGCTGGGAGAACAGCCGCTCGCCCAGCTCCTCCAGCTCGTCGACGGAGCGGCCGGCCCACGAGCGCAGGGAGTCGGTGACGAACGTGGTGAAGCCCTCGGTGTCGGCGATGCCCCGCAGGCCGACCAGGAGGGTGCGCGCCGCCTCGCCGGGGGTCAGCTGGAACCGGCGGACCCGGTCGGTGAAGAAGGCGGCGACGGAGTACCCGTCGATCACGGTGCCGTCGTAGTCGAAGAACGCGCCGATGGTGGGGCCCGTCGGACCGTCGAGTATCTCGGTGACCAGCCGGTCGGGCTTCGGCATCGGCGGTTCCCCTGCTGGACGGTGTCCCGGAAAGGGCTGCGCCGATCCTAGCCCCGTGGCGACGGCAGGACGCCCCGCTCACCGGGTGGTGAGCGGGGCGTCGGTCGGACGGGACGTGGACTCTCAGCCGATCAGTGCCTTGACCCTTTCCTGCATCGCGACGGCACGGTCGCCTGCGTTGACGGGCTCGATCATGCAGATGGCGCCAC
Source organism: Iamia sp. (assembly GCA_035318405.1). Lineage (GTDB taxonomy): Bacteria > Actinomycetota > Acidimicrobiia > Acidimicrobiales > Iamiaceae > Iamia. The sequence goes on along the minus strand of DATHEV010000314.1, from coordinate 1,050 downwards.
CGAACTCACGCTCGTCGGTGAAGTACACCTGGGAGCTGGTCGCGGTGCTCTCGAGCTGCCGGGCGATGTCCGAGTCGTGGCCGGCGAAGGAGACGACCTGGTGGATGCCGACCGTCTTCATCCCGTCCACCGCGGGCGCGGTGAACTCGGTCAGCGAGATCGTGCCCTTGAGACCGAGCGCCGGCACCGTCACGGTGCCCGTCTGGCACGCCTCGGCGTTGGCCCTCAGCTGGTCGAGGTCGAACCCACCGGGCACGACGCCCGCCAGGCTGAGATCGACGTGGCCGGCCTGGCCGTGGCCCAGCTGGACCCAGCCCCTGACGGTGCTGAGATCGACCAGGTTGGTGCACACCGTCGGGGTGATCACCACGTCGGCAGGGGCCTGGAACTTCCCGGCCGCGACGGCGTTGGCGATGGTGAGCTGGGTGACCTGGGTACCGGGTGCCATGACGTCGGCCGGGGTGAGCACCGAGCGCAGGTCGTCGGCGGAGACCTGGTTCGCCGTCACCCCTGCCGGGGCGGCGTCGACCGTGTCGGCCGAGGCCTGCGTCCCCGCGCTGATGACGGCGGCCACTGCGACCGCGGCACCGGCGAGGAAGAGAGTCCTACGTACGCCCAATTCGTACCTCCGATTCGTGGACACTCCGTACGAAAGTCCGCTGCTTTCCGTACGGCCCAACGCAATCGAGAATAAGCGGGTCGACGTCGCCCGACCGTTACCATTCCGTCGCGGCCGGACGTACTTCTTATTGTAATAGAGAACGCCCCGCCCGCCGGATGGCGAGCGGGGCGCGGGAAGTGCCGAGCGTCAGCGCAGTGCCTTGATCCGAAGCTGGATGTCGATGGACAACCTGACCGACACCTCGATGTTCGGGAAGCAGGCGACCGCCCCGATCTGGCGGCTGTCGGTGATGTAGACCTGCGCGCCGGTGGCCATCCGCTCCATCTGGCGGGCGACGTCCGAGCTGTGGTTCGCGAAGGACACGACCTGGTGGATGCCGGCGGTCCGCATCCCCTCGACCGCGGTCGCGTCGAACGGCCTCAGCGAGA
>DATHEV010000313.1:0-4135 GCA_035318405.1 Iamia sp. | reverse complement strand
AGTGGGTCCGCTGACGCGACCGCTCGCGGCGCCCGCCGACGACAGAGCAGCCCCGCCTGGTGGAGGAGGAGGTGGACGTGGTGACGTACGATCGCCGCCGTGGAGGGGCTGACCATCGACGCGGCCGAGGAGCTCGCCGAGCGTTGCCTCGACGCGTGCAACCTGGCGGTGCGGGACGGCGATGCCTCGGGGCTGACGGAGCTGCTCACCGCCGATGCCGTGATCGAGGTGGCCGAGCTGCGGACCGAGTGGCTCCATGGCCCCGAGGAGCTGGGCGAACGGCTGGCGGAGCTGTCCGACCACGGTGGGATGGTGCTGCTGGATGTGCGGGCCATCGGGCCCGACGTGGTGGCCGGGGTGGCGTGGGACGACGACCCGACCGTCCGCACCGCCGAGGTGCGATTGGTGCCCGACGGCGACCGCATCTCCCGGCTCGAGTGGGTCCGCTGACGCGACCGCTCGCGGCGCCCGCCTGACGTCCCGGCCCGGCGGCACGTCGACCCATCGCCACGCACGGCGGCGGGGGCACGGGCGGTGGGGAGGCGGGACATCAGGCGGCCTCGGCGGCGCGGGACGAAGCGGCCAGGACGGCCTCCCAGAGGGTCGTGCGCAGACGGGTGGCGTCGGGACCGGTGACACCGTTGACCACGACCAGCCCCTCGACCATGTCGGCCACCACCGCCTCGCGCGGCCGGCCGGAGACCTCGACCGACACGGTGGCCCCACCGTCGGGCCAGCGGCGCAGGGTGCGGGATGCACCGGGGCGACGGGGCGGACTGCGGAAGGCGGGGACGACCAGGCCCCGCGCCCGCGCCGCCTCGCCGAGCGTGCGGGCGACGGCTGCGAAGTGCACGGCGGAGGCTTCCATGACCCGCAGTATGAGGACCCCGCGCGACAGTGAAGCCGTCCCTGGTCAGGGGGCTGAGGTCTCGGGCGGATGGGGCCGGGGTCGCGCCGGACATCTCCTCGGCAGGGCCTCGGAGAGCAGGGCACTGTCCTCCTGGGTCGCCTCGCCTGGCGGCTCAGCTCCTCAAGCGCACCACCATCTCGATCTCGACGGGGGCGTCGAGCCCGAGCTGGTTGACCCCGAGCGCGGCCCGGGCGTGGGTCCCGGCATCGTCCCCCAGGACCTCGAGCAGGACCTCCGACGCCCCGTCGAGCACCGGCGTCTGGTCGGTGAAGCCGTCGACGCAGGCGATGTAGCCGATCATCCGCAGCACCCGCTCGACCCGGTCGAGCGTCCCCAGCTCGTGGTGCAGCACGACCAGGTGGTTCAGCGCGCACTGGCGAGCCGAGGCCTGGCCGGCCGGGACGTCGACGGCGGCGCCCAGCTTCCCCGGGTTGACCACCACACCGTCCCGCACGCCGACCACCCCGCCCAGCCAGGCCCGATCGCCGTCGCGGGCGAAGCGGACGTAGCGCCCCTTGGGCGGCGCCGGCGGCGGGATCACACCCCCGAGCGCCACCGCCAGCCGCTCATCCCTGGTCGACTCACGGGTCGACGAGGAGACGGAAGCGCCAGCCGTCGCCCCAGACGCCGGCGCGGCCGCACGCGCCGCCCGTCGGGCCTCGGCGGCGGCGACGAAGGCGGCGGCCGCCTCCCGGTGCTCGTCGGTCTGGTGGAGGAGGGCCTGGAGGGCGGCCGAGCGGTCGAGCACGTCGCCGAGCGGCGCCTCGGACCCGCGCAGCAGCGCCTTGGCCGCCCGCAGCGCCGGGGCCGACTTGGCGGCGATCGACCCGGCCAGCCTCAGGGCCGACGGCATCAGCTCGTCGGGCGGGTGGACGGCCAGCACGATCCCGAGGTCGACGGCCTCGGCCGCGTCCACGACCCGCGCCGTGTAGGTCAGCTCGGCGGCCCGCTGGGGACCGACGGCCCGGGGCAGGAACCACGCCCCGCCATCGCCGGGGATGATGCCGAGGTCGACGAAGGTCTCGCCGAAGCGGGCGGTGGTCGATGCCAGGCGGAGGTCGCAGGCCAGGGCGAGGTCGAACCCGGCGCCGATGGCGGGTCCGTTGACGGCGGCGACGGTGACCGCCCGCAACCCGTGCACGGCCCGGACGAGACGCTGGATGCCGTCGCGGTACCACGCCTCCAGCTCGTGGGGCGGTCCGCCGAAGGCGCCCTCGCGCTCGTGCATGGCCCGGACGTTGCCGCCGGCCGAGAAGGCCGGTCCGGCCCCGGTGAGCACCACGACGAGCACCGACGGGTCGGCGTCGAGCCGGGCGCAGGCGGCGATCAGCTCGGCGAGCAGGGGTTGGTCGGACACGACGTTGCGGGTCGCGGGCCGGTCGAGCGTCACCACGGCGACGGCACCGTCGACCTCGACCCGCACGGCCGGCGGCTCGGATGCGAGACCGTCGGTGGCGGAGGTCGAAGCGGACTCGGTCGTGGTCATGGCGTCTCCAGGACGGGGGTCGGCGACGGGGTCGGGATCGGGTGGCGTTCGGGCGGACCGGCGACACCGGCGAAGGAGGGGGCGAAGGTGACGGCCAGGACGACGGTGGGGATGGCGAGGGCGGCGATCATGACGACCGTCGTCGACGTCGCCGTCAGGGCCAGGCTCACCAGCCCGGCGCAGGCCGACGCCGCCCCGACGAGGACGCAGCGGTAGACGCCGACGCCCCACGTCGTCCGGCCCGGCAGGGCGGCGATCACCACCGCGTTGGAGACGGGGAAGAGCATCGCCGTCGTGCACACGAAGGGGATCACGGCCAGGAGGCCGATCCGCCCGGGCGGGAGGAGGAGCAAGAGGCCGGACACGATCGTCGCCGCCACGACGACCTGCACCGTGCGCCGCCCGCCGTGCCGGTCGAACAGCCGACCGGCGATCACCTTCCCGCCCACCGACGCCAGCCGCCCGGCCCCGACCAGCCCGGCCGCCAGCCCCAGGGCCACGCCTCGGGAGACGAAGTGCTCGGGGGTCAGGCCGGCCACGACGTAGTGGTTGGTGCCGGCGACCACGCCCACGAGCAGCGCGAGGCGGTAGCCGGGCGAGGCCAGGTAGACCTTGGTGTCGCGCCAGAGCGAGGCGGCGGTGGGGGCCTCGTCGGCGGCGGCGTCGGGCAGCGCCGGGACGACGAACGCCAGGATCCCCGAGCTGATGGCGGTGGCGAAGAACACGGCCCGCCACCCGCTCGCCCCGACCTGCGTCGAGAAGGCGGCCCCGGCGAGGCCCAGCGAGTACGCCAAGCCGTAGGAGGCGATCGCCCGGCCGCGGGAGCGGACGTACATCCGGCCGATGAGGGCGAGCCCGGGGCCGAAGAACAGGCCGACGCCGAGACCGGTCACGACCTGGCCGGCGAGCAGGACGCCGAGGTTCGAGGCCGCCCCGCTGACGCCGGCGCCGACGGCGACGAGGGCGGCGGAGAGGCGCACCGCGGACCGGTCGCCGTGGCGGGTGCCCATCCACCCGCCGACGAGGTTGGCCACGCCGATGGCGATGGTGAGGGCCGCGGTCAGGGCGGCCTGGTCGGCCACCCGCAGGCCGAGGTCCTCCCGGACGATCGGGAACAGCGGCGACACGAAGGTCTCGGCCGCCCCCGCCAGCAGGTAGACGCCGAACAGGTACCCGAAGGCGACCGGGTGCCGCTCCCGCTCGTCGCTCGGGGCGTCGGTGGCGATCACCGTTCTGATCTCCCCGGTTTGCCGGCGTGCGACGTCGAGTGATCAGAACGGGAGGGAGCCGGCACCGACCGTTCTGAGGCAGGACCGGGCCACGCACGGGCCTCTCCTGGCTCAGAACCGAGGCGCTGCCGGTCTGGGCCCGCACGGTTGCAGTGGCGCGACGTCCGCGCCTCGGAACGGGATGGGGGTGGCACGGCTAGATGGCCTCGGTGAAGGCGGCGACGACCCGGCCGGAGAACTCGGCCGTGCCGACGGTGGGGTCGTCGACGCCGGCGAGGTCGTAGGTCGGGGGGCCCGACACCAACGCCGACCCCAGGGCGTCACGGACCGGCGCCGCCCAGGAGGCCGTGTCGGGGAACCACTCCAGCAGGGCGGCCAGGGCGAGGAAGCCACCGGCCGGGTTGACCACGCCGGCGCCCGCCCGGCGGGGCGCCGAGCCGTGGACGGGCTCGAACAGGCCCACGCAAGACCCGGCCGACGGCGTGCCGGGGTTGACCGACGCCGAGCCGC
>DATHEV010000312.1:0-9738 GCA_035318405.1 Iamia sp. | reverse complement strand
CACCTGGGCCACTTCGGCCCGCTCCAGGACCCGGCCACCATCGCCGCCGCCATCGCCGCCCACACGACGACGCCCGGCTGACGCCCGGCCGCCGAGCCGAACACCGCCGGGCCGCCATCAGCCCTCCTGCTCGGCGGCATGGGTGACGGCGTCGCCGACGATGTGGGCGACGTGGACGTCGGTCAGGCCGTAGGCCACCTCCCGACCCCGACGGTGGCCGACCACCAGGTCGACGTCCTTGAGCACGCGCAGGTGCTGGGACACGAGGGGCTGGGCCACCCCGAGCACCTCGACCAGCTCGTGGACGAAGCGGTCGCCCCGGGCCAGCTCGAGCACGATGGCGATCCGGTGCGGGTTGGCCAGGGCCCGCAGCAGCTCGGCCGCGGCCTGGTGGCTCGCCGGGGCATCCTCCACCCCACCGACGGTAGCGGGAACGGTTCTCACCGAAGAGCAGCGGCTCTCAGGCCCCTGCCGACGGCAATCGTGCGACCCGACCTCCCCGCTGGACGGTGGGCCTGAGAACCTCTGGCCAGCTCCTTCGTCGCGGGCCAGACTGCCCGTGCCTTCTGGAGAGCTGCGCTCTCAGCGGGCGGCGATGGCGGCGGCGACGAGATCGACGACGGGGGCCTGGAGGGCCCGCAGGGCGTCGGTGTCACCGGTGACGAGCGGCTCGGTGACCATCGCCCCGACGGCGGCCACCAGGACGGCGCAGGCGAAGCGCCCCCGCTCGTCGTCGACGTCCAGCACCTCGGCCAGGGCGGCGGCGATGCGCTCCTGGAGGACGGCCCGGCGGCGGATGGCCTCGGGCCCGGCGGCGTGGCTCTCCACCAGGAGCACCCGGGCGTACCCCGACCAGGCGACCAGCACGTCGAGGTAGCGGGCGAACAGCTGCTCGAACCGGGCCAGCGGTTCCTTCCCGTCGGCCGTGGCCAGCGACCCGAGCTCGCCGGCCAGCATCTCGCCGGCGGCATCGAAGGTCGCCAGGAAGCAGTCGAGCTTGGACGAGAACTGCTCGTAGAAGGTCTGGCGGGAGACGCCGGCCCGACCGATCACGTCGGCCACCGTGCTGGGGCCGTAGCCCTTCTCCCCCATGACCTCGGCCAGGGCCAGCATCATGCGGGCCCGCTGGTCGGCCACCACCTGGTCGCGGCTCAGCGTGTGGCGGCCGCGCGGGAGGCGGGGCGAGGCGTCAGCCACGCCGTCCTCGCCGCTGGTCGGGCTCGATCCGCAGCGTGGCGATGGCGGTGGCCAGCATCTCGTAGTGGCCGACGAGGAGCACGAGCTCGATCATGCCCCGTTCGTCGAGGTGGCCGCGCAGGTCGACCCAGCGCTCGTCGTCGAGATCGCCGTCGGCGTGGAGGGCATCGACCGCGGCCAGCAGCGCCCGGTCGCGATCGGACCAGCCGGCGGCGGCGGGGCCGGCCTCGACCCGGACCAGGTCGGCGGCCGTGACGCCGGCCCGCTTGGCCAGGTGGCGGTGGTGCTCCCACTCGTAGGTGCACCCCCGCAGGTGGGCGACCCGGAGGATGACCAGCTCGGTGGCGCGCCGGGGCAGCGTGCCCCTCGGCATCAGCCGGGCGGCGAAGTGGAGCCAGCCCCGGAACAGGCGCCGGTGCCGGCCGAGGGTGAGGAACAGGTTGGGCGGCCCGGTGCCCTGGACCCGGCCGGCGCCCCGGCTGAACGCCCACATGACCGACCCGACGTCGCGCCGCCCGCCCGGCGTGATCCGAGGCGCAGCCGTGCTCACCGGCGGGCCCGATCGGGCTGGGGCGTCGTGAGGTCGACCCGCTCGTCACGGGCGATGGCCAAGACCTTGGACAGCCCGCGCTGGGTGGCCCGCTCGACGACGACCTGGGCCGTCATCCGCATCGGCAGGACGGCACCGACCCACGCCGGGGCGACGATCCACCGGCGGCGCCGGGCGATGCCGCGCTCCAGCGCCCGCACGCCCACCTCCAGCGGGGCCACGCCCGTGGCCTTCGCCGCCGGCCCCTGGCCCATCAGCGCCTGGGCCGCCTCGGTGCCGAAGCCCCGGCTGGTCATGTCGGTGTCGAGCTCGGCGAAGTAGGCCACGCCGACCCGGGCGCCGCTGGGCCGCAGCTCGGCCCGCAGCGTGTTGCCCAGCGCCTCGACCGCCGCCTTCGACGCCCCGTAGGCGCCGAGCAGCGGGGGCTGGACGGCGGCGGCGAGGGAGGAGACGGCCACGGCGTAGCCGGCCGGGTGGCTGATGTGGGGGCCGGCGGCGCGCAGCGTCAGGTAGGCGCCGACGACGTTGACCTCGAGGGTGCGGCGCATGATCTCCGGGTCGCCACCGATCAGCGGGAGCTGGGCCGCCACCCCGGCGTTGGCCACGACGACGTCGAGCCCGCCCAGGTGGTCGACGGCGGTGGCGACGGCCGCCTCCACGTCGTCCTCGACGGTGACGTCGCACTCGGCCCACGGCGCGCCGCCACAGCGCTCGGCCACCGCGGCCAGGGCCTCGGGCTCCAGCCCGGCGAGGGCGACACGGGCGCCCCGCTGGTGCAGACGCTCCGCCAGGGCGGCACCGATGCCCCGAGCCGCCCCGGTGATCAAGACCCGTCGTCCCGTCAGCTCACCCATCGGTCGGCTCCCCCGCGGCGGGGTCGCCGCACGAGTCGGTGGGTTCCTCGCCGGCCAGGCGGGCCTCGATGAACGCGGTGACGGCGTCGGCGGTGGCGGGGAGGATCGAGCCGTGATCGGCGCCCTCGATCACCGTCAGCTCGGTGACCTGGCCGGCGCCGCACATCCGGTCGTAGAGGTCGCGCACCCGGTCGATCACCACCCGGTCGTCGATGGTCCCCGAGGCCAGGTAGACGGGCACGTCGTCGACGGCGACCTCGCCCACGTCGTTCTCCCGCACCAGCGAGGCCGCCGGCTCCGTCTCCCGGGGATCGGCGGTGAACGGCCCGGCGGCGGCGATGGGGATCAGGGCCTCGGTGATCTCGTCGAGGCACCCGGTCTCGAAGATCGAGGAGGCGGCCAGCGCCTCGGGCGTGAGGTAGTCGGCCGGGTCGATCTCCGGGTGCTCGCTCACCCCGCTGACGATCGCCATCATCGTGAGGATGGTGGTGACGATCGGGTCGATGCCGCCGTAGACACGGTCGAGCATGGCGGCCGGGGAGAGGGCGACGGTGCCGACCAGCTCGAGCTCCGGCGCCCGCTCGGCGGCCAGCTCGTGGGCGCTGAGGGCCCCGTGGCCGCCCTGCGAGTGGCCGATCGAGACCCACCGCTCGCCGGCCCCGGTGTCCGGGAGCTGGCGGGCGGCCCGCACGGCGTCGATGACGGCGTTGCCCTCGCTGGGCTTGGACAGGTACGGGTGGAGCTCGCCGACCGGGCCCTGGCCCACGTAGTCCGTCATGGCCCAGACACCCTCGACTCCCCAGCCCGGCGCCTCGGTGGCCGTCCGGCTGAGGGCGCACTGCGCGGCCACGCCGGTGGTGCCGTGGGCGGTCGAGATGACGGGCCACCCGCCGTCGGGCGGCGCCGCTGTCGGGTAGGTGACGATGCCGGTGACGGCCCGGTCGGTGCCGGCGGCATCCTCGGAGTGGTACATCACCCGCACGCTGGCCCGCCCGTCGACCTCGCCGACGACCTGGGTCCGGATGAGGTCGCCGGGCTCGCCCTCGGGCACCGGGTCGGGCACGACGTAGAAGTCGTCGACCGCCCCGTCGAACACCTCGACCTCGGCCGCCTGCGGCTCGGTGGTCTCCGCCGTCGTGGTGGTCGTCGCGTCGGTCTCGTCGTCCCCGCCGGAACAGGCCGCGAGCAGGGCGAGGACGAGGACGACGGCTCCGACGCGTTTCATGAACACTGATGTTCACAGAACTGACGTCACCACCGCAACCACAGAGCGAGCTGGTGATTGGATCCGGCGGCTTCCCGCCGGATCTGATCGCCAGCTCGCCGGGGAGGGCAGGATGGCCCGATGGCCTGGGGCGCAGTCGCAGCGGCGGCGATCGGGATCGCCATCGTGGTCAGCCCGGCGTGGCGGGTCAGCCGGGGGTGGGTCACCCTCGCCCACGAGGTGGGCCACGCCCTGGCCGCCATCGTGGCCGAGGGCCGGGTCCGCCGCATCCGGGTCGAGCTCGACACCTCCGGCGTCACCGAGTGGAGCGGCGCGTCGGTCCGACGCCGGATCCCCCGGGGGTTCGTGGCCTGGTGGGGCTATCCCGCGCCCGGCGTGGGCGCCGTGCTGCTGGGTCTCGCCGTGCAGACCGGCCACGAGGTCGTGGGCCTCGGCGTCCTGGCGGCCGCCGCCGTGGTGGTGCTGGCGGTGTGGATCCGCAGCGCGTGGGGCACCGCCCTCACCGTCGCGCTGGCGGTGGGCGGCGCCGCCGGCGCGGTCGGTGGTGACACCACGGCCGAGGCCGTCGCCGTCGGGATCGCCGCCCTGTGGGCCGTCGGCGGCATCCGGGCGGCGGCGTCGGCTGCCCCCCGCACCCGGCGGGGCGATGGCTCCGACCAGGCCACCCTCGCCCAGGTCCTGTGGCTCCCGGTCGGGTTCTGGTCGGCGCCGATGGTCGTCATGGCGGTGGTGACGACGCTGGCCGCCGTCGCCCTGGTCGCCCCGGCGGTGACCGGCTGACCCGACGGGCCCGTCACACCGGCACCGGCACCGGACACGAGGGGGTGATGGACGGCGTGCGGGAGGAGACGGGGTTCGAGCAGCTGTACCGGACCCAGTGGGCGACGGTGCACCGCTACGCCGCCCGCCGGGTGGGCCCCGACGCCGCCACCGACGTGGCCGCCGCCACCTTCGCCACCGCCTGGCGCCGGGCCCAGAGCACGGACGGCGACGGTGAGCTGCCGAGCGTCGCCTGGCTGGTCGCCACCGCTCGCAACCACGTCCTGAACACCGTGCGCGGGAACCGGCGGCGCCGGGCCCTGGTCGAGCGGGTGACGGCCACCTTCGCGGCGGCCACCGTCGACGCCGGCTGGGACCCGGAGGCCACCGAGGCCAGCCGGGCCCTGCTCGACCGGGTCCGGCGCACCCTCGACGACCTCGACGCCGAGATCGTGTTCCTCACCGCGTGGGAGGAGCTGTCCGCCCCCGAGATCGCCGAGGTGGTCGGGCTCCGGCCCGACGCCGTCCGGGCCCGCCTCAGCCGGGCCCGCCGGAAGCTCCGCGCCGATCACCCCTCACAGGAGAACCCGACCGATGGCCGTTGACCTCGACCCCATCGCGACCCTGCGCCGCACCGACCCGACCGCCGGCCGGCCCGTGCCCGACCGGCCGCCCCTCGACGAGCTGGCGGCGCGGCCCGTCGCCTCTCACGTGCGGCCCGGCCGCCGGTCCCGGGCTGTCGTCCTGGCCGCGGCCGCCCTCCTCGTGGTCCTCCTCGCCGGAGCCGCCATCGTCGTGGCCACCGACCCCGACGACGAACGGCAGACGCCGCTCATCGAGGTGCCGACATCGCCCTCGACCCCGGCGGCCCCCGATGTCGTCGCGGTCGACCTCGGGCGGGAGCCCATCACCCTCGACCCCGCCGAGCCGGCGGCGCCGGCCCTCCTCGCCCTGGCCGACGAGATCGAGGACGACGGGAACCCACGGCCGGCGGGCATGGTCTCCTACCGGCGCTCGGTGGAGTGGACGACGACCTCCACCGAGGCGGAGCGCTCCCTCACGGCGCACCGGGAGGCCCACCAGATCGAGACGTGGACCTCGCCGGGCGCACCCCTGTCGTACCGGACCGAGGACGTCTCCCTCGACGCGTCGGGCACCGGCGCGCCGGTTCCGCTCCCTTTCCCGAGCGGCAGGACCGAGCTGCTGAGCACCTCGTCGGTGCGCGAGCCCGACGTCTGGGAGCTGCCGGCGGACGCCGATGCGCTCGTGGCCATCCTCCAGGCGCGCCAGGAGGGCGCGCCGACGCCGGCCGGCACGTTCGGCCAGGCGGTCTTCGTCCTCGACCTGCCCCTCACCGGGCCCGACCGGGCCACCCTCTTCCGCGCCCTGGCCTCGATCGAGGGGGTCGAGCACCGCGGGACGGTGGTCGATCGGATCGGCCGCGACGGCGTCGCCTTCTCGATCGCGACCGAGCGGTCGGGCCGACCAGCCGAGCTGGTGGCGGTGCTCGACCCGGACACCGGCGAGCTGCTGGCGACCGAGGAGGTGGGCTTCGACCTCCCCGTGATCCTGCCGGAGGATCGACCCGGAGCGCTCGACAGCAGCACGGTGCTGACCGCCGCCTGGGTGGCCGGCCACGGCCAGCGGCCGGCGTAGGCGGGAGCGTCAGCCCAGCTCGGGGAGCTCCTGGGGGAGGTCGACCAGCTCGCGCAGGGGGTCGCCGACGGCTTCGACGTGGTCGAGGGCGGTACGGATCGTCCACCGGTCGGGGGCCAGGTCGGGATCGTCGAGCTCGTCCCAGGTGATGGGCATCGACACCGGCGCGCCGGCGGCGGGGCGGGCGCTGAACGGCGCCACCAGCGTCTTGTTGACGGCGTTCTGGGTGAAGTCGAGGCGGGCCTTGCCGCCCCGCTCCCGCTTGGCCCACGCCCAGCTGACCAGCTCGGGCACGACCCGCCCCACCGCCCGCGACAGGGCCTCGACCCAGTCCCGGGTGTCGTCGAATCCGTAGCCGGGGGCGACGGGGATCCAGATCTGGATGCCCCGCTTGCCGGTGACCTTGGCCGCGGCCCGGACGTCGAGCTGGTCGAGGGCGGCCCGGTGGAGGACGGCCAGCTGGACCAGGTCCTCCCACGTCGTGTCCTTGCCGGGGTCGAGGTCGACGTAGGCCCAGGCCGGCTCCTGCGACGCCCCGGTGCGGGAGTTCCACGGGTTGAGCTCGATCGAGCCGTAGTTCGCCAGCCACGCCAGCGCCGGCGGGCTGTCGACCACGAAGTAGGTGCGGGTCTCGCCGGTGCGGGCCCGGGGGTAGTCCCACGTGGCCATCCAGTCGGGGGCGTGGCTGGGCACGGCCTTGTGCCAGAAGCCGGGCTTGTCGACGCCCTGTGGGAAGCGGTTCGAGTTCACCGCCCGCCCCTCGAGGTACGGGAGCATGTGGGGGGCGATGAGGGCGTGGTAGCGGATGAGGTCCCGCTTGGTCACCGCCGGCTCGTCGGCGCTCCGGGCCGGGAAGAGCACCTTGTCGAGGTTGGTGAGCGCCAGCGTCTTGCCCTGGAAATCCCACTCGCCCTTCTGGCCGAGCGCGTCGAGGGCGGCCAGCTCGTCCTCGGTGGGCGGGTCCCAGCTGCTGGTTCGCTCGCTCACGGCTCGCTCACGGCCCGGCGGGGTCGTCCGGCTCCGGGCCGCCGCCGGCCGCGGGCTTGCCCAGGGTGGCCCGGATCGCACCTCGGCTCGACCACCGGGGCATCCAGCCCAGGACGTCCTTGGCCTTGGACGTGTCCATCACCGAGGGGTGGGTCATGGCCTCGACCCACTCGGTCACCGGGGGCACGAACGGCGGGACCGGGAGGGCGGCCAGGCCGCGCGCCGCGGTGTGGACGATCCGGGCCGGGATCGGCAGCGGGTTGAGACCCAGCTCCTCGGCGATGTCCTTGCCGGTCAGGACGTCGTCGGCGGCGATGTTGTAGGCCCCGGGCGGGCCGGCCCCGACGGCGCACAGCAGGAGGGCCTGGCCCACGTCGTCCTCGTGGATCAGCTGGATGGCCACATCGGGAGCGAGCACCGGCAGGGCGAACGGCAGCCTGTCGATGGCGCCGGCCACGGTCCGGCCGACGTGCTCGAGGGGGCCCGGGAGGAGGTCCTTGCCCCCCATGGCGTGGGGCCCGAGCACGATCGGCGGGCGCAGCAGGTACAGACCCAGCTCGGGGTGGGCCTTGGCCTCGACGTCGAGCAGCGCCTCCAGCTCGGCCTTCTCCTGGGCGTAGAACAGCCGGTGCGCGGGGCGGGTCGGCCACTCCTCGGTCATGCCCACGGGGTTGTCGGCGTGGAACCCGTAGGCCGCCACCGACGAGGCGTAGACGAACCGGGTGACGCCCGCCGCGGCCGCGGCCCGGAAGGCGTTGAGCGTGCCCCCGATGTTGATGTCGCGGATCACCTCGCGCGACGCCGTCCCGGTGATCAGGAAGGCGAGGTGGACGACGACGTCGGCTCCGGCGAAGGCCTCAGCCAGGGCGTCGGTGTCGCGCACGTCGCCCTGGCGGTACTCCATCTTCGACCAGCCGTGGTCGGCCGGGTCGAACGGCCGCCGGGCGATGCCCACCACCCGCCCCACCCGTGGGTCGGCCTCCAGCCGTGGGATCAGCCCGAACCCGAACGTCCCCGTCGGCCCCGTCACGGCCACGGTCAGAGTCGCGTCCTCAGCCACGGAGCGACCGTATCGCCCCTCCCGCCCACGAGGTGCCAGGCACCATGTGGGCGTCCCGGCCCGGTGACACCCGTCGTCCCGGTCCCACATGGTGCCTGGCACCTCGTGGGAACGCCGTCCGACACGCGAGCTCTAGGCGTACCAGAAGATGTCGTCGACCTGGTTGGCGTCGTAGTCGCCGACGACGGGGGTGTAGATGCCGTTGATCGTCTGGTCGACCCGGGTGTAGGAGCCGCTGCGGTTGATGTTCACCCAGCGGGAGTCGAAGCCGGGGCCGGGGGCGTACCAGATGATGTCGTCGCGGCCGTTGCCGTCGAAGTCACCGGCGAAGGGCCGGAACTGGGTGCCGGTGACCGAGACGTCGGTCTTGGTGTAGCCGCCGTTGGTGGTGAACCACCAGATCGAGTCGGCGGCGCGGCCCGGTCCGTACCAGAAGATGTCGTCGACGCCGTTGCCGTCGAGGTCGCCGACGACGGGCCGGTAGTAGCCGTAGAGCGACAGGGTCCGGGCCGCGGGGACGCCGTTCGTCCCGAAGAACCAGATCGAGTCGGCGGCGTTGCCGGGCTGGGCCCAGAGGATGTCGGTGGTGCCGTTGCCGTCGAAGTCGCCGACGGTCGGAGCCGCGGCCCACGTCTGCGAGAGGTTGCTCTTGGACCAGCCGAAGCTGCGCCCGAGCCACAGCTCGTCCTTGCGGGCGTTGGGCTCCCAGTTGGAGCCGGACTCGGCCTGCGTGGCGACCTTGGGGTCGGGCCCGGGCTGGTACCAGTAGATGTCGCCGTAGCCGTCGGCGTTGAAGTCACCCGACAGGGGGACGAACGTGCCCCGCTGGTCGAGGTTCGCCGAGCCGAACTGGCCCCCGGTCGACGTGCCCGTCCACATGGCGTCGGGGCGGTCCCACGGCCCGTACCAGGCGATGTCGTCGTGGTCGTCACCGTTGAAGTCGCCGGCGGCGGGGATGTAGCTGCCCCCGACCGGCGGCGAGGTCGGGGTGTACGAGCCGGTACGGGTGTGCGACCAGAGGTTGTCGCCACCGGCGCCGTTCTCGAGGTAGCGGCGGACGACCCGGACCCCGGCGGCGGGGTCGGGCGTGAGCTCCATGACGTGCTGGCGCCGGTCGCCGGTGCCCCGCCCGCCGCTGGAGCTCGTCCAGGCGTGGTAGGCGGCGATGAAGCGACCCCGGGCGTCGACGAGGCCGTCGGCGCCACCCGGCCCGTACGCCCCGGCCGCCGACCGGATGATGGGGTTGGACGACGACTTGGTGCACGGACCGATCGGCGTCGAGCACAGGGCGTACCCGGTGGCGTAGCTGGTCGAGCTGTACTCGTTGCCGGAGTAGAGGAGGACGTAGCGGCCGTTGACCTTGGTCATCGACGGGTTCTCGACGACCCGGCCCTCCCAGCCCTGGCTGACGCTGATGAGCTTGCGGGCCGACGACCCACTGGTGAAGCCC